>DAOVNW010000030.1 GCA_030630095.1 Candidatus Omnitrophota bacterium | reverse complement strand
CTTCTTTTTGCGGATGCCGGCGCGTGTTTAACTCTTGGCATATTACACTCTCCTTGCTTTTTTCAAAAATTTAACATCAGACATCTGTCATCTGACTTCTGTGCCCCGCCCTTCACTTAACTATAAGGCATAAGCCTTTTAAGCTTCTTCTCATCGCTCTTATCCACTAATCCGGCCTGCCGCAGATTCCTTTTTCTTTTTCTGCTTTTTTTGGCCAGAATATGGCTGTGGCCGGCTTTGTTCCTTTTAACCTTACCGCTCTTGGTAAGCTTAAAGCGCTTGGCCACTCCTTTGTTGGTTTTTAACTTGGGCATACTATTTTATCCTTTCCTCTTTTGCCTAAAATCAAATATAAAAATACAAAAAGATAAAAAAATTCGTTTTTTACGTTTGTTCTTTTAGAATTAATTACTTAGGATCTAAATACATAATAATAGTTTTTCCCATTTGGGACGGCCGCCTGGCAACCTCACTGCACTCTTTAGTATCATTAACAAATCTATCAAGCAACTGCCGGCCTATTTCCGGATGAGTCACCTCTCTGCCACGGAATCTCAGGGCAACCTTTATCCTGTCTCCCTTTTTTAAGAACTTGATCGCGTGGGCTAATTTTACCTGATAATCATGTTCTTCAATTTTCGGCTTAAACTTTATCTCTTTTATCTCAATAACCTTCTGTTTTTTCCTGGCCTCTTTGGCTCTTTTGGACTGCTCATACTTATACTTTGAGTAATCCATAATTCTACACACCGGCGGAGCGGCCGAAGGAGCCACCTCTACCAAATCAAGTCCATCCTCTTCCGCCGTCTTCAAGGCATCCTCGATAAGCATTATGCCTGCCTGCTCACCATCCTTGCCTACAACTCTTACCTGGCGAACCCTGATAAACTCATTTATTCTCGCTTCTTTGGAAATAAGTCACGCACCTCCTTATGACAGCCGCGGACTGTCAGTTATAAGCCTTAAGTATAAATCAAAAATTTAAAACTTAAGACTTGTTTTTAATGTCTTCCATTACTATTTTTTTAAAATCTTCGACAGTCATTACTCCTAATTGCTCATTGCCTCTTTTTCGAACCGATATTTTACACGCCTCCTTCTCTTTGTCACCGACGATACACATATAAGGAATCTTTTCCTCCCGGGCTCTTCTTATTTTACTGCCCAGAGTTTCATTGCGCGGGTCCACATCAACCCTTAGGCCGCGGAGTTCCGCCTTTAAGCTTAGCGCGTAATCTTCAGCTCTCGAGGTAACCGCTAAAATTCTCACCTGCGCCGGCGCCAGCCACACCGGCAGGGCAAAGTCATAGTGCTCAAGCAAAATTCCGATAAATCTCTCCAGGCTTCCCAGGATAACCCTGTGAAGCATTACCGGCCGGTACTTTTTGCCGTCGCTGCCGATATAAGCCAAATTAAACCTCTCCGGCAGGGCAAAGTCACACTGAATAGTCGCGCACTGCCAGGGCCTGCCGAGTGAGTCCTTTATTTTTATATCTATCTTGGGGCCGTAAAAGGCGCCCTCCCCTTCATTGACTTCATACTTTTCACCCTCAGAGTCAAGAGAGCTCCTCAAAGCCGTCTCTGCCGTCTCCCAATCCTCTAAATTCCCAATATACTCTTTGGGCCTGGTGCTTAACTCATACTCATATTGATTAAAACCAAAGTCCTTCATTGTGCTTTTTACAAAATTAATAACACCTGTTATCTCATCCCGCAGATGCTCTTTGGCGCAGAAGATATGAGAGTCATCCTGGGTAAAGCCTCTTGCCCTCATCAACCCGTGCAAAACGCCTGACTTTTCATGACGGTAAACCGTGCCCAGCTCAAAGAACCTTAACGGCAGTTCATTGTAACTTCTAAGCCTCGCGGCATAGACCAAAATATGCGCGGGGCAGTTCATAGGCTTAACCGCGTACTCCTGCCCGTCTATCTCAAAAAAGTACATATTTTCCCGATAAAATTCATAGTGGCCGGACGTCTTCCAGATATCAGACTTCATAATATGCGGCCCTAAAACCATTTGATAATCTCTCGTCAAATGCTCTTTTTTTAAATAATCTTCAATAATGTTTCGTAAAAGCGCTCCCTTAGGATGATATACAACAAGGCCCGGCCCTACCTCCTGATGCATACTAAAATATCCCAAAGAGGCCCCTTTTCTGTGATCCCGTTTTTTGGCCTCCTCAACCCTCTTAAGATACTCTTTTAACTCACTCTTTGTGTCAAAGGCTGTTGCGTATATTCTGGTAAGCTGAGCATTTTTTTCATTTCCCCTCCAGTAAGCGCCGGCCACGCTCAAAAGTTTAAAATGCTTAACTTGGCCGGTTGACTCTAAATGCGGCCCTTTACATAAATCAACAAAGTTTCCGTTTCTATAGACTGATATTTCTTCATCGCCAAGTTCTTCTATCAGTTCCAACTTATAGGCTTCCTTCAAGCTTTTAAAGAGCTTGACAGCCTTCTCTTTAGAAAGGGCTTCCCTTTCAAATTTATAGTCCTCTTTTATAATCTCCTTCATCTTCTCTTCAACGCGGGAAAGATCATCCTGCTTCAGAGGTTTTTCAAAATCAAAATCATAATAAAACCCATTTTCAATAAACGGCCCAATACCCAATTTAACACCCGGATAAAGACACTTCACCGCCTGCGCTAAAATATGCGCGCAACTATGTCTTAAAATTTGCAAGTTTTCGCTTTTCATAATATAAATTTTGATTTTTGCATTGTCATTTTAATTTTTACGTTTTAATTTTTAATTTTAAAATATGGTGGGCGGTACTGGATTCGAACCAGTGACCTCCACGATGTCAACGTGGCGCGCTAACCAACTGCGCCAACCGCCCATTATTAGCAAATAGCTTATAGCAAATCGCGAATAGTTAAAACCATCTGCCATTCGCTCTATGCCATTTGCCAATCTGGTGGGCGAGGTGGGAGTCGAACCCACACGGCTTATTCAGCCATGGGATTTTAAGTCCCACGTGTCTGCCATTCCACCACTCGCCCGCCTTCGTTTCCAGCTACGGCGGGCAGGCCCGCTTTCACTGTTAAATATAACGTAAACCCACCTTTTTGTTACCAGCTTCAACGGATAAAAAGTTTCAACGTAGGCTAGCCTGTCAATCATAGTTTCAACGTAGGCTGGCCTGCCAGCCGAAGCCTTGGCGTAGGCTGGAGGCGGCAATCGGATTTGAACCGATGAATAACGGTTTTGCAGACCGTCCCCTTAAGCCACTTGGGTATACCGCCAAAGTCTATAAAGGCTTTTGTATATGCTTTTTATAATCTATCACTATAAGCACAAAAGTCAAGCAAAAAAGCACCTGAAAGCATGGCTTTCAGGTGCTTATTGTAAACTACTATTTTTTATGCCGCAATCAACTACCACCCCACGTGGCCGTCACCGTAAACGTATAGTTTGGTTGGCTTGGCTCCATTGACATCACTAACTAACGGCTCGCTTGATTTCATCTTATACATATTATTACCGGCGCAGTCAAGGACAAAATCATCACCGGCAGTATTTATAGTAACCTCAACGGTATTTAGATAAGGCTCGGCGCCGCCGGTTAGCTCATTCCAGCTGGCCGGACACCGGCCGGCATTGTCTCTGGCATAGGCGTAAATACCTATAGCGCACTGCCTTAAGTTGTTACTGACGCTTATCTTAACCGCCCGCGCCTGCCCCTGAAAGAAACCTGCAAATATGCGTCCTATAAGTATAGATATAACGACGCTAACAACCATCAACTCACCAACAGTAAATCCCGCCCGCTTTTTTGATAAGTTCATCTTATAACCTTTTCACCCAAGATTAAAGGTTTAACCTACTCCCCCTTAATAAAAGAGCACTTAATTTTAAAACATTTAAGCGCTCTTTTATCTTAAACAGGTCACTATAAACTTAACTACTTACTTACATGGCCGTCAGCAAAAACAGACTGACCGCTACCGCTAGTCGCATGATCATCAGTCATCAAAGCATTACTTGAAGTCAAGGTGTATAAATTAGTGAGGACTGCGTAATTATAAGTCATAGCATCACCGGCCGCGTTATCCAGAACATCGGGATCATCCAGATAGAGGGAACCATCAACGGCTACCAGAGCATCATTCAAAGTTGCGGCGGCGGGTAGATTTCCACCGCTATCTTTAGCATAAGCAAAGAGAGCTATACCTACCTGGCGCAGATTGCTGGCAGTTTGCGTATCAAGGGCTGACTTCTGAGCGGTAAATACACCTGGAAGCAGTAAGCTAAGTAAAATACCTATAATGACCATAACAATCATTAGCTCAACAAGAGTAAAACCTTTTATCTTTTTCATCTTTTTCACCTCCTTTTTTCAGTTGTCTATGTTAATTAGAGTAAATCCAGCCTTTTTCAGGCTGTCACCTTACCCCCTTTACTTTCGTTATGAGTATACCATAACTTTTCGATTTTGTCAATAATCAGGCCGGCCAGCGCTTTTTTCTGGATTTTTGTAAATCTTTCGGCTTTTAGCCCGCCGTCTATAAAAAAACCGCTTGGTTTCTCTTTTCCAAAGGGGCTCAGACCTTTAGTTTTTTTATTAGCTACAATTAAGTCAAGATTTTTTTCTCTTAACTTCCTGCAAGCGTTGGGGATAAGATTGGAGGCCTCAAGGGCAAAGCCTACAGTTATTCTATCTTTTTTTATCTTTGCCAGCTGTTTGAGGATATCGGGATTACGAACTAACTCCAAAGAAAGGCTCTTTTTTGTCTTTTTTAGCTTGCCGGGGATAATCTTTTTGGGGCGGTAATCTGAGACGGCGGCTGACATAATCAGGCAGTGGCATAACTTAAAGTGTTTCTTTACCGCCGAATACATCTGCCTGGCAGACTCTACCTTCACTACCATAGCCTTCTCAGGCGCCTTAAGGCTGACCGGCCCGCTTATAAGAACAACCTGATGGCCTCTCCTTACGGCCTCCGCTGCCAGTAGATAACCAATGGTGCCGGTCGAGTAGTTTGATATAAAGCGTACCGAGTCAAGCGGTTCGCGGGTTGGGCCTGCTGTGATAACAATCTTCAGGCGGGTTTGAGAAGTCATTTTACAGACTCTTTATCCTTTTAAGAATAATATCAAAGCTTTCAAGGCGGCCCATCGCCTTCTTGCCGCCTAACAGCTCACCTTTTACAGGGCCGCAAAATTTAAAGCCTCTTTTTTTAAGTAGAGCGATATTCCCGGCCGTAACCTCTTTTTTGTACATCTTTTCATGCATCGCCGGACAAACCAGGACGGGGGCAGATGAGGATAAAACGGTGAGGGAGACAATATCATCACAGAGGCCGGCGGCCAGCTTGGCTATTATATGGCAGGTAGCCGGAATAATTACAATTTTGCCAGCCCACTCAGCCAGGCTGATATGGGCAGGCTCAATATTTTCCGCCGGTTTAAAGAGATCAATAAAAACCTTATTGCCGGATAGATGCTGAAGCGTGAGCGGGGTAATAAAGCAGGCCGCCTCTTTGGTCATCAGGCAGGTTACGCTATAGCCCTGCTTTCTTAGAGCCCTGACCAGTTCAGCCGCCTTATAACAAGCTATACCTCCGCAAATTCCAACAAGCACTCTTTTATCTTTTTTAGACATACAAGCTTGCCCTTCTTAAGAACATAAAAGTTAATCAATAAAATCGCTGTAATCGGTTTTTTTAATTTGTGCCCGTAAGGGTATCGCTGTAATCAGGTTATTTCGTCTAACTTAAACAAGAAAGAACCTATATATTACTTACCGCTTTTGACTTTATAGTCTATCTTACCTTCTAAAATTTCCTTTAAGGCTATAGCGGGATACTTCATCTTCTCATCACTTTTAATCAAGGGAGGCGCCCCTTCATTCAACTGAAGCGCTCTTTTGGAAGCCAGATTAACCAGCTTATACAAGCTTCCAGTCTTTTTTAACAACTCCTCAAGTGACACATCAATCATTTTAACACCTCTTTAAATTATCCTGAATTATACCTCTTAACTCCTCAAACGCTCTATTTAAATCGTCATTTATAACTACGTAGTCGTAAAATCCGCTTTGAGCCAGCTCCTTCGCGGCGGCCTGAAGCCTTCTTTTAATCTCTTGAGGCGTATTGGTCAGCCTCTCCGTCAACCTCGCTCGCAAGGCTTCAGTGTCAGGCGCCTTCAGAAATATCAGGACAGCTTCCGGATAACTCCTTTTAACCTGCCTTGCTCCCTGCACGTCAATGCTCAAAATTACGTTCTTACCTTTATTAAGCGTCTCTTCAATTCTCGCTTTCGGTGTAGCGTAATAACTGTCAAAAACTTTCGCCCACTCCAAAAAATTACCGCTTTCCCTCTTTTTTAAAAAACCGCCCTCTGATATAAAAAAATAGTCACGGCCGTTCTTTTCGCCTTTTCTCGGCCGGCGGGTAGTAACAGAGATTGACTTTTCCAAATTCAGCCCGGCGCTTAAAAGCATCTTTTCTAAGGTAGTTTTACCGCTTCCTGAAGGAGCTGATATTATAAATAACCTGCCTCTGTCTCGCATATCAAAAGATGAATAACCTATCCTTCTATTCTATTGGTTATGGTGTCGGGCTGAACAGCGGAAAGCACTATATGATCACTGTTGGTAATAATCACGGCGCGCGTCTTCCTGCCGTTGGTAGCATCTATTAATTTATTGCGCCGGCGCGCCTCTTCTTTAATCCTTTTTATCGGAGCCGCCTGGGGTAAAAGTACAGCCACTATCTTTTCTATAGAAACTACATTATCAAAACCGATATTAATGAAGCGTCTGCCGCCGCCCGCTCCGGCCTTTTTTTTCATTCTACGTTTTGCGCCTGTTCTCTTATCTTCTCTATTTCCGCCTTAATCTCAATTATACTTTTGGATATAGTAAAATCCTGGGTTTTGGCGGCAATGGTATTGGCTTCGCGCGATAACTCCTGAGCGATAAAGTCCAGTTTTTTTCCCACTTCTTCATTTGCTTTTAAGACCTGTTTAAAATTTTTTACGTGGGCTTTAACGCGGGTAATCTCTTCACTAACATCACAGCCCTGGGCAAAGGAAGCAAAGTCAGCCTCCAGCCTTTCGCTCTTTACTGTTTTCATATGAGGCCGCTGAAGACGGCTCAAAAACCGCTTTTTATACTTATTAAGCATCAACGGTATCCTTTTTTCAATCTTTAACAGGAGGTTCTCGATAATCCGCGTCCTTTTATAAAGATCATTATACATAAATCTGCCTTCAAGGCCGCGTGATTTAATTAAACTGTCAAGGGCGGCCTCTACAGCCTTTTTTATTCTCGGCCACTCCCGTTCCAGATAGGTATTTTTTCTTTTGTATATCAGAACATCGGGAAAAGACAAAAGCTGAGGCAGAGTTATCGCGTCCTTGAACTTAAACTCCTTTTTAAGCTTTTCGAGCCCCTTTAAGTAACCGGCGGCCAGTTTTTTATTAATTTCAATCTTGAAATTATTTTCGTTAAGACTTTCAAAATTCAAACTAATATTAACGCGTCCGCGCCTGATTTTATGCTGGGCAAGCTGTTTTATCTTCTTTTCAAAACACTGAATATCTTCCGGCAGGCGGACAACAACCTCCATATAGCGGTAATTCAGGCTTCTAATCTCAACCGTCACCAGCCCCGAAACCATACTTACCCTCCCGCTTCCATACCCGGTCATACTTTTAAGCAATGTAACTCTCCTTAATGAGGGCATCAGTTATGGAACAAAGTGAACATAACTGATATGCCCGAATTAACTCCGAAGCTTAAAGGTAAATTGTCGAGGAGAATTTACCTTTGTTTAAGCAAGGAGTCTACTAACTTCCTTAATAAATCCCACGGGTGAAACAAAGAACGTCTTAACTTACAACATCATTATACGACTATCAAAATAACTGTCAAGCTATTTGATTATAACAAGTAAAGTAGTAAGGATTAAGAATTAAGGATTAAGCAACTATAACTTAATCCTTAGAGCGAGTGAAGCGAGCGTCTTAATCCCTGTCCGCCTTTGGCGGGCTTAATCCTAAAACTATACGCTATCCGCTAAACGCTATACGCTATATTATCTGCTTCCGGGCTTTATAAGCGGGAGGCCCTTTTTACACATTGGGCACTCCGGGGGTTTGTAGGTTTTCAAATTTAGCCTGAGGAGGCTTTTGAACTCTACATCTTCAAACTTATTTTTCTTCTTTGACCTGTCTACCAGGGCGCAAATTCCAATCACTTCGCCCCCTTCCCGGCGAACCAACTCCACCAGCTCCATAACCGAACCGCCGGTGGTCACAATATCCTCGGCGATAAGCACCTTTTCGCCGGAGGCAATCTTAAAATCCCTTCTCAGAAGCATCTTACCGTCAAGCCGTTCTGTAAAGATAGACCGGCACTTAAAAATGGATGCTAACTGATAAGAGAGAACGATAGCGCCGACGGCCGGGGCGATAACCACATCTACCTTTTTGGAAGCGAATTTTTTACTAAGCTGGCGGCAGAGTTTTTCGGTATATCGCGGATACTGGAGGACTAAGTTCTTTTGAAAGTACTTCTTTGAGTGTAGTCCCGAGGTAAGTAAAAAATGCCCTTCTATTAAGGCGCCGCAGTCGATAAATATATCCAGAATTTCTTTCTCAGTCATACTCGGTTAATCTCCTGGTATAATCTTTGATTATACCTGATTACAACGATTATTTATAGATTACGAAGATTAAACCATTAATCTTCTGACTTGGCAGCTTTTGTTGCCAAAGTTTATTAATAGCCCAACTTTATATCCTGATGCCTTTAGATACGATATGACCTGCAATTCAAATACAGCAGGAATATTGCCGGTAAGGGCTTTAAGTTCAGTTACAACCTTGTATTCTATAATTAAGTCTATCCTAAATTTACCAATATTTTTGTCCTGAAACGAAATATCAAAAGTTTTCTCAGTTTGATACTTTAGACCATGTTTTTTTAAGACTATTTTTAAAGCGTTATGGTATACGCTCTCATTAAATCCGG
>DAOVNW010000069.1 GCA_030630095.1 Candidatus Omnitrophota bacterium | reverse complement strand
CCGTCAATCCTAGAGCCCTGCTTTCCATAAATAAACATCAGGGCATATGTATTGTAGAGACGGGCTATCATATCAGATGAGTCATCGAGAGGATTTCGCATAACCTCAATCGGTATAGCCATCCAGAAGCAGGAACCGTTGTAATATACTAAGTTGTCCCCCGATTCTCCCCATCTTTTCTTGAAAACCTCTGGTGATGAAATATTTATAACGTATTTACCCGAGGTAGATATGCCGGTAATTTTTGTTGTTATTTTATGTGCTTCTTCCAGTATATAACATATTCTGAGCATCGAGGCCTCAAATTTTTTTGTATTTTTTACGCCAAACTTCTCGATGCTTTTTTTATCCGTAACAACTTCGAAATTCTCTGAGCAATACTTTCTTCCCCTTTGCTTTATATCTGTCTTAGCCCTCATCTTCTTCAATAATCCCCGGCGGCACTTCTCTATGGAATCATCGGCAGAAAGCCGAATACCGGCCGCGAATATAAATATAAGCGTAAAAGACAATATCTTAATTATTTTTTTAGTCATTTTAAAGAACTCTTTCTATCTTCTTTAATAAGAGCGCTTATCAGCTCTTCCATGTCGCCTTCCAGTATACTTTCCAGCCTGTAAAGGGTTAAATGTATACGGTGGTCGGTAACCCGTCTATCAGGAAAGTTATATGTCCTGATTTTTTGAGACCTGTCTCCGGTGCCTACCTGAGACTTTCTTGATTTTGAAATTTCACGCTGTTTTTCCTTTTCTAACTTATCAAAAATCCTCGCCCGCAAAACCTTCATTGCTTTGGCCTTGTTTTTCATCTGAGACCGCTCGTCCTGACAACTGACTACTGTATTAGTCGGTAAATGTGTAATGCGTACGGCAGAATCTGTCACGTTGACGTGCTGGCCCCCGGCTCCTGATGAACGGTAAGTATCAATCTTTAGTTCACTCGGATCAATCTTCAAATCAACTTCTTCCGCCTCCGGCAGGACGGCAACCGTGGCCGCTGAGGTATGTATTCTACCTGAGGTTTCGGTAGCCGGAACTCTTTGCACCCGGTGAGTACCGCTTTCATATCTGAATATCTTATAGGCCATCCCGCCTTCAACAGAAAAAATTATCTCTTTAAAACCGGCGCCTGCCGAAGGATGAGAACTCAGGATGTCAACTTTATAGCCCTTGGATTGAGCATACCTCGAATACATCTTAAAGAGATCGGCGGCAAAAAGCGCGGCCTCCTCGCCTCCCGTCCCCGCCCTAATCTCCATAATAATATTCCTGTCCAGGCCCTCCTCCCGCTCAAAAAGGAAGTCTTCCAGTTCATCTTTAAGTTTCAGGCTTTCTTCGTTCAACCTTTTTTTTTCTGATACAACAAGTTCAGAAAAGTCTTTCTCCGTCTGTTTTTCTTTTAGCAGGCCATCTATCTCTCTGACATCACTCTCATTCTTCTGAAACTGCCTATACTTTAAGGCCGCCGGCTCTAAATGAGCCCTCTCTTTGGCAAGCTGCTGGTACCTGCGGCTATTGGAGATTACCTCCGGGTCAACAAGAAGCTTCTCGACTTCATCGAAACGTTTTAATAAAGTATCTAATTGTTTAAACATTCTTATTTCTTGCTGTATTTTTTCCTGAACCTCTCAACACGGCCTGCCGAATCAACCAGTTTTTGGGTGCCGGTAAAAAACGGATGGCACTTACTGCAAATTTCAACCTTAATATTCTGCTTGGTTGAACGGGTATGCACCACATTCCCGCAAGCGCAGGTAATAGTGCTTTCCTTATACTCCGGATGAAGCTTGTCTTTCATTTTTCTTCTCCTTAATGAGCACATAATTTATGTCATCCTTTGGATGTCATAAATTATTTGTGCGAATTAATTCCGCCGAGAGTCGCAAAATTGTCGAAGAGAATTTTGCGATATCTTTCGAGACGGAAATTCCTTTAAACATCCTTCAATGATAACAAAAATTCGGCGTTACTTTTTGTTTTTTTTAATTTATTTATCAAGAGCTCAAGGGCTTCTAAGCTTGTCGCTTCACCAAGAGCTTTTCTGAGTATCCAAATTCTTTTTAGCTCCTCAGGATCATACAACAGCTCTTCCTTTCTGGTGTTTGAGCGTTTTATATCTATGGCCGGATAAATCCTTCTATGAAAAAGATTTCTGTCTAAAGTAAGCTCCATATTGCCGGTTCCCTTAAACTCCTCAAATATCACATCGTCCATACGAGAACCGGTATCAATTAAGGCGGTAGCAATAATTGTCAGGCTTCCGCCCTCCTCAACACTTCTGGCAGCCCCGAAGAATCTCTTGGGTTTTTCGATAGAAGCGGCATCTACTCCTCCTGACAATATCCTGCCCGAGTGGGGTACAACCGAGTTATATGCCCTTGCCAGCCTGGTAATACTGTCTAATAGTATCACAACATCCTTATGTCTTTCAACTAATCTTTTTGCCTTTTCCAAAACCATCTCGGCCACCTGAACGTGCCTGACTGGAGGCTCATCAAAGGTAGAACTTATTACTTCTCCTTTTACAGACCTCTGCATATCAGTAACTTCTTCCGGCCTTTCGTCAATCAAAAGAACTATTAATACCGCCTCAGGATAATTAATCGTTATACTATTAGCAAACTCCTGCAGAAGAACCGTCTTTCCGCTGTAGGGCGGAGCAACAATTAGTCCGCGCTGGCCCTTTCCTACCGGAGTCAGCAAATCCATAATTCGCATAGAAATCTCATCGGGTTTTGTTTCCAGAATAAACCTTTCCCGCGGATAAAGAGGAGTAAGGTCGTCAAAAAGTATCTTCTCTTTTGATTTTTCCGGGCTTTCATAATCAACCGCCTCCACCCTTAAAAGAGCGAAGTACTTTTCACTCTCTTTCGGCGGCCTTATCTGTCCGCTGACTACATCGCCGGTTCTCAGCGAAAATTTCTTAATCTGAGAAGGTGAAACATAAATGTCATCGGGACACGGCAAATAATTATAGTTGGGAGAGCGCAAGAAACCAAAACCGTCAGGCAAAACCTCCAAGACCCCCTCGCCAAACATATTCCCGCTTTTCTCGGCGCTTGCCTGAAGAAGCTTAAAAATCATCTCCTGCTTTTTCAAATTACTGACTCCGTTGACATTCAACTTAGAAGCCAGCTTCGTCAGTTCAGTCATTTTCATCTTTTTCAAATTCTGAATATTTAACTCATCTTTGTGGCTTACTTCCTGATTTACTGCCATAATTTCCTACTCCTTTATTTTTTTCCAAATAGTTTCTACCTGTCTTTTTGTTTCTTCTATGCTCCCATTATTGTTAATTATAAAATCAGCCAGCCTTTTCTTTTCATCAAGGGGCATCTGGCTTAATATTCTCTCCTTTATCTGCCCTTGAGAACCAATACCGCTCTCAAGCGCCCTTTTTGTTTGCCGCTCATAACTTAAATCAACTACTATTATCTTGTTCATCATCCGCGCTATGCCGGCTTCGTATAACAAGGGTGCCTCAACAATAATAACCGGCTGCGGCAGTTTCCTTTTTGCTTCCGCTATTTTATTCTTTATCCTCTTTATAACCTCCGGATGAATTATTTTGTTAAGTTTGTTAAGCCTACCGGCATTACTAAAAACTACAGCGGCCAGTTTTTTTCTGTCTATCCTGCCTGACTTATCAAGAATACCGCGGCCAAAAGCGGTTACTATCCTTTTATAAGTTTCTCTTTGAGGAAACAGGGCGTCATGGCCTATCTTATCAGCATCAATTATTCTTGCCCCTAACTCCCAAAACATCCTGCTTACCGTGCTTTTGCCGCTTTTGTAACTTCCGGTAATTCCAATAACCTTCATTCATACTCCTCATATCTTCAGCATTCCGCCCAACTTTTGCCCACCTTGATATCAACCTTTATGGGTACATCCAACTCAACTACATACTCCATCTTCTCTTTAACCATCTTTTTCAATTTATCCGTTTCGTCTTTATGTATTTCAAAAATAAGCTCATCATGAATTTGCATAATCATTCTAGACAAAAAACCTTTTTTTTTCAATTCATTATATATATTAACCATAGCGATTTTTATTAAATCACTCGCCGTTCCCTGAACCGGCGTATTAATGGCAACACGCCTGGCAAAGTTAACCTGAGTAACATCCCCGCTCTTTATCTGAGGTATATACCGGCGCCTACTGAATAAAGTAGTAACATATCCCTCTTCCTCCGCCTCCTTTATCCGGGCGTCAATATACGCTTTTACCCCCGGATACCTTTTGAAATAATTGTCAATAAAACTTTTAGCCTTAGCCATTTCTATGTTTAATTCTTTTGAGAGGCCAAAGGCGCTTATACCGTAGATAATTGAAAAATTTACAGTCTTGGCCACAGCTCTCATTTCTTCAGTAACTTCTTCCATTCCGGCTTCAAATACCAAAGAGGCTGTATAAGTATGAACATCCAGGCCATCCCTGAAGGCTCTCTTTAAATTGTCATCTCCCGAAAGGTGAGCAAGAACCCTTAGCTCAATCTGAGAATAATCGGCAGAAAGAAATTGAAAATCCTCAGAGACCGGCATAAACGCCGCTCTAATTTCCTTGCCCAATTTACTTCTTATGGGAATATTCTGCAGGTTGGGGCCCGAAGAGCTTAGCCTGCCTGTTTGGGTTACGGTCTGGTTATAAGAAGTATGTATTCTCTTCGTCCGCTTATTGACAAGGCTGGGCAGACTGTCAACGTAAGTCGTTTTAATCTTTGAGAGTTCCCTGTATTTTAATATCATAGCCGGCAGGCTGTGATCTAAAGAGAGCCTCTTAAGAACTTCCGCGTCAGTTGAGGCGCCCGTTTTTGTCTTCTTAATTACAGGGAGTTTCAGTCTGTTAAACAATATCTCCTGAAGCTGTTTAGGCGAGTTTACGTTAAATTCTACGCCTGCTTCACAAAAGATATCATCTACCAGTTTCCGCAGCTGCTTCTTTAATTTCCCGGACATAGCTTCAAGCTTCTTCTTGTCAACACTCACACCGCATATTTCTATATAGGCTAAGACTTCTATCAGCGGCAATTCAATCTCTTCATAGAGTTTCAATAGCCCTTTTTCTTTTAATTTATTTTTCAAGATCTTATACAATCTAAAAGTCACATCAGAATCTTCACAGGCATAGTCGCAAACCTTATCCAGCGCCACCTCCTTTAACGCGACAGCCTCTTTACCCCTGCCGGTTAAGTCCTGATAAGATATCATCTTGTGCCCCAGGTATTCAAGGGAAATATCCTCCAAATTATGGTTGGACTTAGAGGGGTTTAGAACATAAGAAGCTATCATTGTATCAAAGTGAATTGCCTTTAAGTTAATCTTATGCCTGGTAAGTATGATGCTTTCATACTTTACGTTTTGCCCGACCTTCTTTATTTCTTCGTTTTCAAAGATGGACTTTAGAGAACACAAGGCCTCATCCCTAACAATACCCTCGCGCCCCTTGTCCAAGCCGATTAAGGGTACGTAATAAGCGATTCCTTCCTTCCACGAAAAAGAGACGCCCGCGAGTTCCGCTTCGTGCGGATTAGAGCTGGTAGTCTCAAAGTCAAAGGCAAAAACAGCAGTATCTTTCAGGCTTCCGATGAGTTCCCTAAATTCTCTCTTCTTGGTAATCAACTTATACTCTTT
>DAOVNW010000136.1 GCA_030630095.1 Candidatus Omnitrophota bacterium | reverse complement strand
GCACGGGAACGACGAGAAACAAAAAGTGAATTTTTTGAGAAGGTTGTTTTTGTTAACCGGGTATCTAAGGTAGTAAAGGGCGGTAGAAAATTTTCTTTTACAGCGAGCGTTGTTGTAGGGGACGAAAAGGGTTCTTTTGGCTGCGGTTACGGCAAAGCTAAAGAGGTTCCCGAGGCTATTCGTAAGGCATCCAGTAGCGCCAAAAAAGCGATGTTTAAAGTGGCGACAGACGGCAATACCATCACTCACCAGATTATCGGTAAGCACGGGGCGGCCCGGGTTTTGCTTAAACCTGCCAAGGAAGGTACCGGTATTATTGCCGGCGGAGCTGTCAGATCGGTCTGCGAGGCGGTGGGTATTAAGGATATACTTACTAAGTGCCTGAAATCCAATAACGCTTTAAATGTTCTCAAGGCCTGCGAACAAGGTTTTAAGAGCCTTAAGGCCAAAGATTATAGAAGTAGAAACATTAAAGGAAAGACTGATGAGACTAAATGAATTAAAACCCGCGAAGGGAAGCACTAAGAGGAAGAAGAGACTTGGGCGAGGCTGTGGCTCCGGCTTGGGAAAGACCTCAGGAAAAGGGCACAAAGGGCAGAAGTCACGCTCCGGCTCTAAATCTATGGTTGGTTTTGAAGGCGGCCAGATGCCGTTGATAAGAAAGCTGCCCAAGAGAGGATTTAACAATAAATTTAAGGTAATCTATCAGATAGTTAATGTTGAACGCCTGAGCGCCTTTAAGGATAGCGAGGTGGTGGACATAAAGAAGCTAAAAGAAGCTAATATGATAAGTACTTTAGCTCACAAAGTAAAAATTTTAGGCAATGGTGAACTATTAAAACCGCTGACCGTTTGCGCCCATAAATTTACCCAGAGCGCGAAAGATAAAATCGAAAAAGCAAAAGGAACCGCAAAGGTTATAACGTAATATGCTTAAAGCGTTAGGCAGTTCATTTAAAATACCGGAGCTTAAGAAAAAGATACTGTTTACTTTGGCGATGATTGCCGTTTTCAGGTTGGGAGCCTATGTTCCGACGCCGGGGGTTAATACCCAGGCCCTGGCCCTCTTCTTTGAGAAACAGTCCGGCACGCTTTTTTCCCTGATGGATATGTTTTCAGGAGGGGCTATGCGTCAGGCGACCGTTTTTGCCCTGGGTATTATGCCCTACATTTCCGCCTCTATTATTATGCAGCTTTTGACGGCGGTTGTTCCTATCTTTATGAAAATTGCCAAAGAGCCCGACGGGAGAAAAAAGATTACCCAGTATACGAGATACGGGACGATTGTTCTATGTGTTATCCAGTCGCTTTTTATCGCTTCATGGCTGGAAGGCTCTTCCGATATGGGCGGTATGGGATTGGCGCTTTTTACCGGTTGGAAACTTAGGCTGCTGGTAATAATTACCTTAACTGCCGGCTCCGCCTTTTTGATGTGGCTGGGAGAGCAGATGTCCGCCTTTGGCATAGGTAACGGTATATCTATAATTATTACCGCCGGTATTATATCCCGTATGCCCCCGGCCTTTAAACAGTTTATTGAATATATTACACCTTTTGGTCATGAGGCAAGGATAAAGCCGCCGACAATAATGCTCTTGGTTATTATGCTCATCGGCGTAATAGTAGGTGTTATTTTGATTACTCAGGGGCAAAGGAAGATACCTGTCCAGTATGCCAAGCGGGTAATCGGCAGAAAAATTTATGGCGGCCACAGCAGTTATATTCCTTTAAGAGTAAATCAGGCAGGTGTTATTCCTATTATATTCGCCCAGTCCGTGCTTATGTTTCCGCAGACAATCGCGGGTTTCGCGAAAGAGAATGTGTTTATAGACAACTTAACCAGATGGCTGGGTATGGGGCACCCGGTTTATATTGTTAGTTTCACTCTACTTATCGTGTTCTTTACGTATTTTTATACGGCTATAATATTTAATCCCCAGGACGTAGCCCAGAATATGAAGAAGCATGGCGGGTTTATTCCCGGTGTAAGGCCCGGAAAGCCGACCGAGCAGTACTTTGATTACATTTTGGGCCGGATAACACTGCCCGGGGCAATATTTTTAGCTGGTATTGCTGTTATGCCTACTATTATCAATGGCTGGCTAAAGGTTCCATATTTGATTGCGAGCTTCCTGGGCGGGACGGGTATTTTGATTATCGTTGGTGTAATGCTTGATACAATGGGACAGATTGAGTCGCACCTGCTGATGAGGCATTACGAAGGTTTTATGAAAAAAGGCAAAATAAGAACGAGGAGATAATCTTTTGAGGATAATATTACTTGGTCCTCCGGGAGCGGGCAAAGGAACCCAGGCAGACATCCTTTCAGCTCATTATAATATTGCTCATATTGCTACCGGTGACCTATTGCGTGAAGAGGTAGACAACGATACACCGCTTGGGCAAAAAGCAAAAGAGTATATGCGAAAAGGAGAACTGGTTCCGGATAGTCTGGTTATCGAGATGGTTTTGAAGAGGCTTGAAAATCCTGACACCGAAAATGGATTTATCCTTGACGGATTTCCAAGAAATATTAATCAGGCAC
This sequence comes from Candidatus Omnitrophota bacterium, assembly GCA_030630095.1. Classification (GTDB taxonomy): domain Bacteria; phylum Omnitrophota; class Gorgyraeia; order JAGLLT01; family JAGLLT01; genus JAGLLT01. Next base: position 1,069 of record DAOVNW010000136.1, on the reverse strand, counting down.
GGGAGTTAAGCGCGGGCCTAAAAGATAAAAAGATAGAGATTGATTTAACCATTTATTTAAAAACCTCAGAAGAGGTTATTATAAAGAGATTGTCCGGCAGAAGAATATGCAGGAACTGCAGGGCAGTTTATCACGTTGTCAATGTGCCGCCTAAGGTTGAGGGTGTTTGTGACAGATGCGGCGGTGAATTATATCAGAGAGTTGATGATGTTCCTCAGACCATAAAAAAAAGGCTGATGGTTTATGAGCAGGAGACGGCCAGCCTTATAGATTTTTATAAGGGATTGGATAAGTTGTACGTAGCTTCAGGCGACATAGACGCTCGGAAACTTTTTCATAATTTAACTGAAGTTTTTAGGAAAAAAATTATCGCATGATATTGTTAAAATCGCCAACTGAGGTTGATAAGATAAGGACTTCGTGCAGAATAGTTCGTCGAACACTTGATTTTTTAAAAAGCAAAATAAAGCCGGGAATAAAAACAAAGGAACTAAACATCGCGGGAGAAGAGTTCATTTATTCCCAAAAAGCCCGGCCGTCATTTAAAGGCTACATGGGGTATCCCGCCGGCATCTGCGTTTCTGTAAATGAAGAGCTGGTGCATGGAATTGGCTCAGAGAGGAAATTGAAGGAGACGGATGTCGTCAGTCTGGACGTAGGAGTTGAGCTGGACGGTTTTTTTGGAGATGCCGCCAGAACCTTCGCGGTGTCCGGCAAGGTAAGCGGGGAGGCTAAAAGGTTAATAGAGATAACCCGCCTTTCGCTTGAGCGCGGGATAGAGCAGGCTGTTTGCGGCAAAAGGTTGTTTGACATATCAGCTGCCATACAACGGTGCGTGGAAGAAGCCGGTTTTTCGGTTGTGAGGCGATTTGTCGGCCACGGTGTAGGCTTAAGGGTGCACGAAGATCCTCAAATACCAAATTACGGAAAGCCGCATACAGGGATTAAACTGAAGGCGGGAATGGTGCTGGCCATTGAGCCTATGGTAAACGCGGGCAGTTGGGAAGTAGATATATTAGATGACGGCTGGACAGCGGTAACTAAAGACAGAAGATTATGCGCTCACTTT
>DAOVNW010000127.1 GCA_030630095.1 Candidatus Omnitrophota bacterium | reverse complement strand
TGCTGTCTGTAACCAGCATAGTAATAAGCTTTATGGCCCTTATAGCATCGTCATTACCAGGAATAGGATACTCTATTCCCTCCGGGTCACAGTTTGTGTCAATTAGGGCAACAACAGGGATATTCAGCTTACCGGCTTCTTTTATAGCTATACTTTCCCTTTTGGGATCTATAACAAATAAAGCACTAGGCAGCTTATTCATCTTAACTATACCCGCTAAATTTCTGGTTAGTTTTTCACATTCCTTAGTAATTGACGCGGTCTCTTTTTTAGAGAGCCTCTTAAGAGTGCCGTCTTCCTGCATATCTTTAATCTTATTAAAACGCTGTACGCTTTTTCTAATAGTTTCAAAATTGGTTAACATACCACCCAACCATCTATTGATTACATAAAACATACCACATCTCTGGGCCTCCTGACTGACAATGCTCTGGGCCTGTTTTTTGGTACCCACAAAGAGAACACTGTTGCCGCTGGAAGCTGTTTCTTTCAGGAAATCACGGGCGCTGTTTAATAAATCCGCGGTTTTTTTGAGGTCTATTATATAAACGCCATTTCTCTCTCCGTAGATGAATTTTCCCATTTTTGGATTCCAGCGCTTGGTTTGATGACCAAAATGCAATCCTGCCTCTAAAAATTGTTTAATTAATTCTGTAGTCACAAACATCCTCCTTATTTCTTACTTAAATACAAAAACATACTGGCGTATTATTATAGCATAATCTTTTTACATTGCAAGTCTTTTTACAGTCTTTTTATCTCTAACTCTGAAACTGCAGATTGCACAACCTTGCGTATAAACCGCCTTTTTTTATAAGCTCTTGATGAGTACCGACTTCCGCGATCCTGCTCTCATCCAGAACGATAATGCGCGACGCGTGCTTCACAGTTGAGAGCCTGTGGGCAATGATAAACACCGTCCTTCCTTCTATCAAATGATCAAAAGCTTCCTGCACCAATTTCTCGCTCTCACTATCCAATTGTGAAGTAGCCTCATCCAATATTAATATGGGTGCGTTTTTTAATACAGCCCGAGCTATTGCCAGCCGCTGCTTTTCTCCACCGGAAAGCCTGAAACCCCTGTCTCCTATTAAAGTTAGATACTTTTTGGGAAGTTTCCCAATAAAGCCATCGGCGTTGGCTATCCGAGCAGCCTTTTCAATCTCCTCGGAGGTCGCGTTAATCCTGCCATAAGAAATATTAGCCTTCACCGTATCGTTAAAAAGCACCGTCTCCTGAGCAACAATGCCTATCTGATTTCTCAGAGAGGAAAGAGATATGTCTTTTATTTTATGCCCGTCTATGCAAATAGAGCCGCCGGTTACGTCATAAAAACGTGGAATAAGATTTACCAGGGTAGTTTTGCCAACTCCACTCTTCCCGACAATGGCAATCAGGTCTCCTCTTGACACCTCCAGATCAATGTTTTTTAATACCTCATGGTCATCGTACTTAAAGCGAACATCTTTAAAAACAATTTTATCTTTAAACCTGTCAAGCCTGACGGCGCCCTTTTCATCTTTTACCGTTGGTTCTTTATCAAGAAGTTCAAAGATCCTAACAGCCGCCGCCAGGGCATGCTGATTTATACCATGAACCTTGCTTAATCTCTTAAAGGGTTTTATCATCTGCAAAAGACAGCCAACAAAAGCTATAAACGCTCCGGGGTTAAGCTCACCTGTAATAACTAGCTTGACCCCGATAAAAATAACAATCGTCCCGGCAACAACAGCCACGTATTCAGATATGGGACTAATAGCCATCATCCTCTTTGCCGACTTAAGCATAATTCTGAAGAAGCTCTCGTTTTCTTTTCTAAATTTTTCTTCTTCATAAGAAGCCATATCAAAGGCCTTAACAATCCTAATACCTGAAAAAGTCTCGTATAATATAGAATTTACATCGCCCATCTTCTTTTGAGCGCTGGTGCTGATAGATCGCAGTTTTTTGCCGAGGCGAACAACCGGATAGGCCACAGCCGGCAAAATTACCAGCATAATAAAAATTAAATACCCCGGTATGCCGAAGACCAAAATAATGCTGGTAATAGCAAAAAAAAGTACTATTAGCTCAACACTTTCATACATTAAATCTCTTAGTCCCTCAGCGACGGCGTTTTGCACAACGCCCGCATCATAGGTAATCCTTGAAACAAGTTGTCCGGCACGTGACTTACTATAAAAGTCCAGTGAAAGCTTGAGTAGTTTTCGGTAAATTATATTTTTTATATCTGTCACAACGCGCAGGCTTAATTTATTCATTAGGTAACTATGAAAAAAAGAGGATATTCCCTTGAGAAAAAAAGCAGCCAGCATGCTTACAACTAACAAATTAAGCAGTCTAAGCGGTTCTAATGAATTAAGATAGCTAAATACGTTGTACACTAAACCGCTCATAAATCCGGGTAGATTTGCTCCAGCCGGTACCTCAACCGGGCGGCCAGCTATCAAGATACTGACAAAAGGAATAATAAGTCCTATTGAAGCCACCTTATCTAGAACAGATGAGCTAAGCATAAGAAAAACAGAGCCCATAAACATTCCGCGGTGCGGACGGACAAACGAAATTAACCTTCTGTAATCATTAGACTTACGCATTTTATCCTTTCATTAACATACTTGCTTACGGAGTATTGTATCATAGGGCTATAAAGTTGTCGAGATATAATTTGGCCTTAGCATAATTAATAACTTCTCCGGCAAGGTAAATTTTCTTGCGCCTGAAGCCATTAAATGCTATAATTTTCTGTAATTACCATTGTGGCGCTTTAATAGAGAGGAAAAAATGAAAACAGCTGTTATAGGTGTGGGTCATTTGGGACGTTCCCATGCCAGAATATATTCCGAGACAAAAGGCATAGAACAGGTTGGCGTTTGTGACATACTAAAAAAAGAGGCAGATGAAGTAGCCAGACAAAATAATACCAGTGCTTTTTATGATTACAGAAAGTTATTAGACCGAGTTGAAGCTGTAAGCATCGTGGTACCGACCAAACTACATTATAAAATCGCCATGGACTTTATCCGGCATAAAGTACACGTTCTTATTGAAAAGCCGATTACCGAAAATTTGAGCCAGGCTGACAAACTTTTGAAGGCCGCCAAAAAAAATAATGTCATTCTTCAGGTGGGCCACATTGAAAGATTTAACGCCGCCGTTAAAGCTTTAAAAAAAATAATTGATAAACCTAAATTCATAGAATGCCACCGTCTCGGCTCATATCAGCCGCGGGGAACCGATGTCGGAGTTGTCTTGGATCTAATGATCCACGACATTGACATCATTTTGCATCTGGTAAAATCCAGTGTAAAAAAATTAGACGCGGTCGGGGTCAGCGTCTTATCCCCCCACGAAGATATCGCTAACGCCCGTCTCTTTTTCGCCAACAAGGCAGTCTGTAACATTACGGCCAGCCGCGTTTCCCGGGAAATAGTTAGAAAAATAAGGATTTTTCAGAAGAACACCTACATCTCACTCGACTATGTTTCACAAGAGGCGCTAATTTACCGCAAAAAGAACGGTAAAATAGAAAAAACCAGCATCAACATACAAAAACAAGAACCGTTGAAAGCTGAAATACAATCTTTTCTAAGCTGTATTAAAATGAAAAAAAGGCCGGTTGTCTCCGGGGAAGATGCCCGGCTGGCCCTTAAAACTGCCTTTGATATTTTACGCAAAATAGGCGGTACAAAGAAATGCCAAAAAAGATAGTTATCATCGCCGGTGAATCCTCCGGCGACCTGCACGCGGCCCACCTTATTAACGCGCTAAAAGAACGATCTCATAATATTGAAATTAGCGGTCTGGGCGGCAGGTTAATGAAAAACGCCGGGGCGGAAATTTACTATGACCTGACCTCTATTGCCGTAATCGGCTTTCTGGAAGTAATTAAAAATTTAAGAAAATTTAAATATGCTTTCAAGCTCATTCTGGAAAAAAT
>DAOVNW010000152.1 GCA_030630095.1 Candidatus Omnitrophota bacterium | reverse complement strand
GTAATTTTCCAAAGAAAGGTAGGGATATCCGAATTGCAATGACAAACAATAAGCAATATCTTCCTCTTTTGCAAACCCCAACTCCACGATCACTTCTCCAACAAGCCCCCCACCGTATTTTTGGACTTCCAGAGCTTTTTGAAGTTGGTCATTATTTATAACCCCTCTCTCTACTAAAATTTGCCCTAAGAATTTAGCACTTTTTTTAAGATTTTTTGTCATCTTTCTATATCTTGTTGTTGCCTTGAACAAATGACATAAGTTCTTTAGCCGTAATTCCGTGTATAGGACTTTCAGCCACAGAAATATTCCATTCGATACCGGATTCGCAAAATCGTTTTAACCTTTTCTTTAAATTATCAGCAACTTCTTGAGATTGTCTTTTATTGCTCTCTATAAGGATAGCTCCCAATGTATCATCCTCGATTCTTCCGGCAATATCAACCGGCCTTAAGGTGTTTTTGAAAATCTTAGCCGTTTCTTTAAATACTTTTTCTGCCTTGATTAAACCATGCTTTTCTCGATACTTATCATAATTTATTATTTGCACAGCGATAAACCCGCAAGGCCTCTGATAAAGAGTAGACCTTTTAATCTCTTCATTTAATCTCTCCTTTATCAATTTCTCATTATAGAGTCCGGTTAAATAATCAATAACTTTCAACTCTTCAGCTTTTGCCGAGACCTTTTCATATTGCCAAATAAGAGTAATATTCTGGGAGAAAAAACTCACTAATTCCAAATCGTCTTTACTGAAAGAAAATTTATCCTCATTGTTGCCTACGCCTATCACCCCTATAACGCGCCCTTTAGCGGTAATCGGAGCAATAACCACATTCTTCACATCTAACTCTTGAACCCACTGAGAATATCTTTTAGGCTTATTATGACTATCCACCACTATCATCTCCTTGATGAGAAAAAGCTCACTGCCTTTTTTCTTAAAAAAGTTCTCTATTCGCAGAAAGCCTATGTCTGATCGAACGATTGTTCCAAACTTACTGTGGTTTCTATTCTCTAGGCCGCAAAAGCATGCCTCAATTCGCATAAGATTTCTGAGGTGATTAATAATAAGTTTTATTACCTCCTCAGCCGGAGCCTCTTTGGAAAGTAAGTCATTTGTCTGAAGAACAGTAGACAGAATAAGCACTGTTCGGGAAATTTCTTTGTTTAAGTCCCCGGTCATTTGAGTAAAGCCTTTTAGCTGCTCAAGACTACTTTTAACCTTATTCGAAAGAAGATCGATTGTCTTTTCTAAATTTTGAACCTCATCGGGGATTAAAAAAACTTTTTCGCCCATATTTCTCAGGATATTTCGAGAATGAGCATAAATTTTGACAGCGGCAAAAAAAGTTTCAAATACAACCCACCATCCTAAAGAGATAATCATAAATAAAATTAAAGTGGTCCAAAAACAAACATCATATCCGAAAGAATAGTAAGAAAGAACGGTTAAAGGCAATAGGGAAACCAAAGCTATAGCAATGCACACCCTTCTTTTTAAGCTTGAATCAGCTACAGAAATCTTTTGTTTCATTCTTCCTCCCTAACTAACTTATACTTTAAACTTCTGCGGAATATTTTTAAATGTCATTCCGAACGAATATGAGGACTCTTAACCTGTTGATTTTTATTATAGTTGAAGTTTCTCTTTTCGGCTGAAATACCGCTAATTAACCCGGATAACAAAAATTATCCTTTCACAAAACTCTACCTTATTATAAATATTATCACTTTTTACCTGCAGTGTCAAACATACGCGGACGCAAGAAAAGCCCTGTTCCTAATCAAGATTATAAGGGCTTTGTAAATCTTGCCAGGAAATAACCTGGGTAATACCGGCAACATTTAAATCTCGAATTGCCATCATATACTCCTCATTATAAGCAGCATTAACGCCTCCGTTAAATGTTGTCTCTTCGCCGGCCCAAACTCCCCCGTTAATATTTAAACCCTCGCCGCCGCCGCCATTGATTATAAAATTACCCCTGGTATATATAGCACCCTCAACGTGGCCGGTTCCATTAATTGTACTATCATAGACATCATCCGGAGAAGTAATAACATCCCCTACGACTACCAAAAAACCACCAGCTTCAATTTGGCCTTTAAGCACTAAGTCTCCGTTTATATAACAAATATTCGGAACCCACTCATCTTCTTCATCCGTCTCCCCGTCACCATCGTTATCTACCTCATCATCAGCCCTTGTATACCAAAACTCACCGGGCAAGGATTTTTCAATTTGAGTTTCCGGATCAACCAACTTACCGTTTGCCGCAACATCATAAACATTACCACTGCCAGGATAAAGATCTGTATTCTGAGCTCGACTCTTAGCTAAAAGAGTTTCAAAATCTAACCGCTCTAAAGGGGCGATGCCTGGATCAAATGTTATTGTTCCAACTATATTATCGGGGTTGTCAATGGTTCCGCCACAAACAATATCTCCGAGTACGCTATAAGCATTGCCTTGCAAATTGATATCTCCCACACTGTAGATAGCATTATCATAAAAATCGGATGATACTGTTTTACTCATCACCACTTCAACCATACGCGTCATAGTAGGTGCATCCGCAGGAAAAAAACCGCTTACAGTAACTAAACGGTCCGAACCGCCTGGGTTTAGCGTTTTACCTTCTGAATACGCTACATCAATCGAATACCCCCCTTCAACTAAATTAGATGGCCACAAATCTTGTCCCGCCTGATTATAACTACTCCTTAACTCCTCTAAGGCTCTATTTACCCCGGCCTCAGCTGCCCAAAAAGCTTGAACAGATTCTAACTGCCTCTGAGCCATACGGCTCTCGGATATGCTGCGGCTGATCATAGCTATACCTAAAACTGCCAACACTACAACCACAATCATACTAAAAATTAAAGCAAAAGCTTTTTTATCCATTTCCCCCTCCTCAATTTCGCAATTTTACTTTCTCGATTAAATACTCGGTTATAGAATCATCGTCGGGTACAGGAAAAATTATTGTTTTACCTTTTATGATTTTTTGCGCTTGTAATCTAATTTCTACTACACCGGAATCATGTGAAAAATCTAAACTATTAATGTTATTAGCTAAAACGCTTTTCATCTCTGAACCACTTGGATATTCGCGAATAATCTGGCCGCTGATTAAAGAATATGTAATATCGCCGCTGGCAGCCCAGGGAATAAAAAAGGTAATTGTTGACCCGGCGGCATTTACAGATTTAGCCTGTCTTATCTCTCTAACCATTCCGGCCATT
>DAOVNW010000173.1 GCA_030630095.1 Candidatus Omnitrophota bacterium | reverse complement strand
TTTTTTGCTTTTCGCTCTTAGTTTTTACTTGTGACGTGTGACTTTATGCTTGCTTTATGCTAACCGCTTTAGTCATCTGTTTAATAAAGCCGCCTAAAGCTTTCAGCATGTCTTTTTTTGATTTAGCTTTGTCTATTTTTTCGACTATAGCACTTCCGACAATAATGCCGTCAGCAAAAGAAGCAATTTTTTTTGCTTGAGCCGGTGTTGAAATCCCAAAACCCACACAGACGGGCTTAGAGGTCATCTTTTTTAGTTCTTTTACATCTTTTTTTATCGAATCGGGCAGTTTTGTTCTTTTGCCGGTGACGCCGGTTATAGAAACGTAATATATAAAACCCCTGGAGTGGCTTATCGCGATCTTTTTTCTATGTTCACTTGATGTGGGAGTAATGAAGTATATAGTCGCCAATTCAGCCTTTCTGGCGAACATTTCAAGTTGACTGGCTTCCTCGGGGGGTAAATCAGGAATTACTACACCATCAATACCCGCTTTTTTCGCTTCAACTATGAAACGTCTTATATCATAGCGAAAAACAGGGTTATAATATGTCATCAAGACTAAAGGTATGCTTATTTTTGAGCGAATTTTTGAAACCATCTTAATGATATCAGCTAAACTCACATTGTTTTTTAACGCCTTTTGTGAGGCCGCCTGAATCGTGGGCCCATCGGATAAGGGGTCGGAAAATGGCACTCCCAACTCTATTATATCCGCTCCGTTATTCGCAATTACCTCAAGGCATTCAGATGTAGTTTTTAAGTCAGGATCACCACAAGTAATGTAAGCTATGAACGCTTTCTTCTTTTTTTCTTTTAAATCTTTAAATGTCGCATTTAACCTATTCATTATTTTTTCCTGTTTTATTGAAGCTTAAAGGCTTCGGCTACTATATCTACATCTTTATCTCCCCTACCGGAAAGACAAAGAATTATAACATCTTTTTTCTTAAATTTTTTTGATATTTTTTTAAGGCCTGCTATTGCATGAGCTGATTCAAGTGCCGGAAGAATGCCTTCAGTTTTAGCTAAGAGGTCAAATCCCTCCAAGGCCTCCTTATCAGTTACAGCTATATATAAAGCTCGATTTATTTTTTTATAGTAAGCGTGTTCCGGGCCGACACCCGGATAATCAAGGCCCGGAGCAATGGAATGAGCGTTTTTTATTTGTCCATTCTTATCCTGCAGAAGATAGCTTTTGGCTCCATGAAGAATGCCTAATTCACCAACTACTAGCGAAGCGGCGTGTTTACCGCTTTTTAAGCCGTAGCCGGCGGCTTCAACTCCTATAAATTTCACATCGGTGTTATAAAATGGATAGAACATGCCGATAGAGTTGCTTCCGGCGCCTACACAAGCAATGAGGTAATCGGGTAGTTTGCCTTCTTTTTCAATTATTTGCTTTCTGGACTCTTTACCAATAACACATTGGAAATCTCTAACAATCATCGGATAAGGATGCGGCCCTATGGTAGAGCCGATAATATAATGCGTGCGTCTGATATTTGTCACCCAATCACGTATAGCTTCATTAGTGGCGTCCTTCAGGGTGCAGCTGCCGGAAGTTACCGGAATGATTTCAGCCCCTAAAAGCCTCATCCTGAGCACGTTTAGCCGCTGCCTTCTGATATCTTCTTTACCCATATAGACATGGCATTCCAATTTTAGTAACGCGCAGGCTGTAGCTACAGCTACGCCGTGTTGCCCGGCGCCGGTTTCGGCGATAATTCTCTTTTTACCCATACGCTTAGCTAATATCGCTTGGCCAATGGTGTTATTGATTTTATGCGCCCCGGTATGAGCCAGATCTTCTCTTTTTAGATATATCTTTGGGCCTTTTATGGCTTCGGAGAGCTGTTCGGCAAGATATAACGCGGTTGGTCTGCCAACATAATCTTTTAAATAGTAATTGAGTTCTTTAGTGAAATCTTTATCATTCTTATATTTGCGATAGGCCGTTTCTAATTCCTCGAGGGCTTTCATGGTTGTTTCCGGCATGAATTTACCACCGAAAATACCAAAGTAACCGGTTTTGTTCGGCGTCGAGATATTTTTTTTATTCATAATGATTATTTCCTTTAATTTTTGAAATGAAATCTTTCATTAAAGCTCGTGATTTTTTACCGGGATGTTCTTCTACTCCTGAAGAAACATCAACCGCGAAGGGCCTGGTGGCTCTTATTGCTTCGGTAATATTTTCAGGAGTAAGTCCGCCTGATAAAATTATCGGTTTATTATATCTTTTTGCCGTCCTGGCTATTTTCCAATCAAAAGTCTGCCCTGTCCCTCCGGCAACATCTTTAACATATGTATCCAGTAGAAAAGCATCAGCTTCTTTATAATCATCAATTGCTTTTAAGCTTTGCTCATCTTTTATCCGAATTGATTTAATAATTTTTTTATGAGGTTTAAATTGTAGTAAAACTTGCGGATTTTCCTCCCCATGAAGTTGTATAGTGTCAAAGGGGCAATTCTTAAGGACATCTTTTATAAAAGCCGGGCTTTCGTTCATGAAGACAGCTACGCAATTAATGAATGGAGGCAAAGCCTTAAGAATATATTCTGCCGCTTCAATATTTATCTTCCGTGGTGAGTCGGTGAAAATGAATCCCAGAGCGTCATATCCGCAATTTATAGCCTCCAGGGCGTCTTCAAGATTAGTAATTCCGCATATTTTTACCTTAGTCATCGCAAACTTTCCCTCTTAATTCATCTATTTTTTCTTTAATATTTTCTGAAGCCATAAAGCTTTCACCCACCAATACGGCGTTGATTCCGGCGTTTTTTAGTCTAATTATGTCCTTAAAGGTGCTTATTCCGCTTTCTGAAACTTTAATAATATCAAGGTCATCCGGAATTAATGATTTTAATCTCATCGTTGTCT
>DAOVNW010000125.1 GCA_030630095.1 Candidatus Omnitrophota bacterium | reverse complement strand
TTTCGTTCTGTCCAAAACGGTTATGGCTTTAGTTGAGGCCGGAAGTGATTTCACAAAATTTTCAATCGCGAACGGCCTGTACAATTTAACCTTCACCATGCCGACTTTTTCACCTTTAGCTTCTAAAAACTCTACCGCCTCTTGAACTGTCTCCGCGGCAGAACCCATAATTACCATGACATGTTCAGCGTCAGGGGCTCCTATGTACTCAAAAAGTTTATACTGCCTGCCCACCTGCTTGGCAAATCTATCCATTACCGCCTGAATTATGGCGGGGGTTTTCCGGTAGTGAGTATTTACCGTTTCTCTCTCCTGAAAAAAGACATCCGGATTTTGAGAAGTACCTTTTATAGCCGGCCTGTCAGGAGTCAGGGCCCTTCGCCTGTGCGCTTTGATAAAATCATCGTTAATGACAGCCTTCATATCTTCAAAGGTTATCTCTTCAATCTTCTGAATCTCGTGCGAGGTGCGAAAACCGTCAAAGGTAAAGACAAAAGGCACTCTTGACTCAAGCGTCGCCGCCTGCGCCACCAGGGCAAGGTCCATTACCTCCTGAACGCTGGAGGCCGAAAGAATAGCAAATCCCGTAGAGCGAACAGCCATAATGTCGGAGTGGTCACAAAATATAGAAAGCGCGTGAGTCGCGACCGTCCTGGCTGTCACATAAAAAACAGCCGGGGTTAATTCCCCGGCAATTTTAAACATATTAGGCATCATTAAAAGCAGTCCCTGTGAAGCGGTAAAGGTAGTCGTCAGACTGCCCGTTGAAAGGGCTCCGTGCACAGCGCCGGCAGCGCCTCCTTCCGATTGCAGTTCAGATACAGCGGGAATCTGTCCCCAGATATTTTTTTGGCCTTTGGCTGACTTGGCATCAGCCATTTCACCTATCCCTGAGGAAGGTGTTATGGGGTAAATAGCAATAACCTCATTTAAGGCGTGTCCCGCGTATGCCGCCGCGGTATTGCCATCCATAGCAACTTTTCTTCGACTCATTTTTTTCTCCATTTCTACCAACTTTTAGCTATAAAATCAAGATATTAGCTTTTAATGCGGTTATTTATTACTTGTTCTTTGATTTTTTTGATTTACTTTGTTCCTGCGGAAGGAGGTCATAAATTTCAGTTACCTTTACCTTAACCAGATACTTTGGGTCAGGCAGATACATCTCATGCCTTCCATGAGAAGAGCCCTTCTGTACATTCTTAATCATCCTCTCAATTAATAAAACCGTTCTTTGTCTCTCCCATTTATCAACGTACTTATTGACAATTTCGCGGTCCTCAATAATCTCCACAGTCCCCTTAAACTGATAGCCCACAAAGTCCTCAATGTCCGCGAAAGAGATTGATACCTGAGGATTTTCAAGCAGATTTTTTTTGGTCTTTTGGGAATAGAGGTCTAAAAAGTATATGACACCTTCTTCGGGAATTACCTCAACAATTCCCTTCATAGAGGCGTTGGGCTTGCCGTTCTTAGAGGCGCTGGCTACCATAACTATTCTATGCTTGGCCAGCAATTTGGCCATAGTCTTGCTTAATTCCACTTTTTTACCTACTCCTTTTTCAGATAGAATACTGCCTAAGTTCTCAAAATTATGGGTGTTATGACAATTGATCCTGCGATTAGATAATCTTTTAAGTATATTTTAAGGCTAATGCCCTAAAAAGTCAAGCATCATTTCCTTTTTAAGGCCGGCACTTTATGTTCTTCGCGGCCTTGAGAAGCATTTGATCTGCCTCTTTTAGGGAATTTAAAATGATATCCGCCTCTTTCAGGTATTCAGGCGGCAGATATGTAGTTATAGCCGCGCAGTACAGTCCGGCGCTTTTAGCCGACTTGATCCCATAAGGCGCGTTTTCCAGCACAAGGCAGTCTTTGGCCTTAAGATTCAGGTTTTTTAATGCCTTAAGATAAGGTTCGGGGTTGGGCTTGCCGGATTTAACTTCATTGCCGGTTACGCTAAAGTCAAATGAAGCCAGCATCTTGTCGGGCAGGATATGCTTTATCTCGCTTCTCGCGGTACCGGTAACAAGGGCTAATATAAAACCGGCATTTTTCAAATCTCTGATAAGACTTTTTGATCCACTGATTAACTTCGGCCTGGATATCTCCTTAAAAAGCTTTTCCTTCAACTTCAAAATTTCTCCGGTTCCGGCCTTAGAGGGCTTGAGGCCGTTTTTTTCCATTAACTCCCAGGCTGTTTCTAACCCCTTTTGCCCTTCTCTTAGATAAATATCATAATAGCCGACCTTAATTCCATATGAGGCAAGGGCCTTTTTCCAGGCGGTATAATGATAGCCCATAGTATCTGTAATAACACCATCCATATCAAAGATAACTGCCCTGGGAGCAAAAGTTAATTTTTTCAATTTAAGCCTTCCGCTTTATAAATTAACCTTAGACTCTATCCAGTGAACAAGGGAATCTTTGGGCATTGCCCCTGAAAGGCGGTCAACCTCCGCGCCCTGATTAAAAAGAATTATAGTAGGTATGCTCATTATGCCGTAGTTAGAAGCCGTTTCCCTGGCCTCATCAACGTTTAGCTTGACTATTTTCAGCTTACCCGCGTATTCTTCTTCAAGTTCTTCCATAACAGGAGTCATCATCTTACAGGGGCCGCACCACTCAGCCCAGAAATCAATAAGCACCGGAATCTCTGACTTTAGTACTTCACCTTCAAAGTTTTCATCCGTTAAATCAAGTATCATTATACTCCACCCCCTTTTTTTCGCTTAATGGTTTTTTTAAACTGCACCTTTCTCTTTAGGCGCTTATGTTCTATCCGGCTTACTTCGCAATTCTGCCGGTTCAAATCACTATCCAACAAATCAAGCTCCTTAATCTCTCTTGCCTTGTTAATCTGCCTGTCAAATTTATAATATGTTTTGGAAAATCCGCCACAGATGCCCTTGATAAATTCGTATGAGGTTCTATGAATCTCACAAGGGCCTGATTTTTTTAAGGCTTCAACGTGGATAGCTGTGGCATAACCTTTATGCCTGGCAAACTGATAGTCGGGATACTTTTCAGAGTACTTCTTCATCAAATTATCCCTGTAAACTTTAGCCACAATAGAAGCCGCGGCGATGGAAAAATTAACTTCATCACCCTTGATAATTCTACTTTGAGGTATTTTTAGGTGTGGAATCTGCCGGCCGTCAACAAGCAGATGTTCAGGTTCTACCTTTAGCGCGCACGCGGCTTTTCTCATGGCTTCCAGGCCGGCCGTATATATATTGTTAAGTTGGTTTATTCTCTCAACCCCAACCCTGCCAATACTTATAAAAAGAGCTCTCTTCTGTATTATATGGTCTAAAAATTCTCTTTTTAAAGGGGTTAACTGTTTTGAATCTTTAACCTCAGGAAGATTGATATCAGGAGGAAAAACAACGGCCGCGGCGACTACCGGCCCCGCCAGCGCACCCATGCCCACTTCATCTATACCGGCAACATACTTGAATCCTTGCTCCCACAACTGCCTCTCTAAATCCAAAAGCGGCCGCACATTATCTCCCAGTATAAGTGTAAAGCTAAAAGCGCAAAGTGCAAAACTATAGTGTAAAATTTAAAATAAACCAAGTTACTTTTAAGAATAGGTAAAATTGTTAATTTATTTTGAGCTTTTCGCTATAATTTTACGTTTTTCGCTTTACACTTTACGCTTTTTCTAGTTTGTCTTTTCTCTTAAGCAGGGCTTGAGCGTACTTTGAAGTAAGGTTACCCATTTTGTCTTTGGTCTCAATAATCTTCTTCTCAACCGCGTCCAGCGTCATCTTATTGATTTTGTTCCGGCCTTTTCCCTTTTTCTCATCTGCCGGCTTGGCCGGCGTTACCGGCTTAGGCTCCTCTTTTTTTGGTTCTTCCTGCGCCTGCGGCACTTCTTCCTTTTTCTCCTCTGTTACAGGCGCGGCTGCCGGCTCTGCCGGCTTAGCTTCCTCAGCTTTAATTTCTTCCGCTTTAGGCTTTTCTTCAGCTTTCTCTTCCGGCTTTGCTTCTTCCGCCTCAGACTTTTCTT
>DAOVNW010000099.1 GCA_030630095.1 Candidatus Omnitrophota bacterium | reverse complement strand
GGTCCTGCTTTTGAATTTTCCAGTCCTGCCCACCCCCAAAAGCCAATCTGCCCTGAACTATTGGTACTCGTATCAGTCACGTCTAAATCGTAGGGATAGGGAGCAACATAAAAATGATGTTTGCTCCCACCACTAGAAACGCTAATGAAAACACGAGCTTCCTGTCGATAGATATCTTTAGGCCACGTAGCAATACTATCCAATACGCCCCCGACTTTTGTCTCAAGCGTTCCTTCGGTAGTGTCAGGCCCCCCCCAAGTTATTTGCTTTACTAATTGCCGATCATGCTTGGATTCATCGGTCTCGGTGGCGGCATTATCCCTACTAAAATGCACCATAACATAGTACCCCTCGTAGAAGTCGCCAGTCTTTAGGCTTCTTCTACAAGGAGAAAGGCCATCTGAAGTTGTAGAACGAAAAGCAAAATTATCCCAAATCAGCTCATCCGGTGGATCTGGATAATCACCCAAAATTACCCACGAACTCCCGTACCACAAATACCCTCCAGCAGCTGGATCCCGCACCAAAACTAATTCCAAGCCTTCTTTATCTGAATCCTCATCTACTATCTCATGAAGTTCTGCTATGCCAGATGATCCAGCTTGGTTAATCCAAAGAAGATCACGATTGCTTATGCTCGCCTGTACCCACTCACCAATATCATCATTATCTGTATCCACATAAAACATTGAGTTATCTGCGGAATAAGTATCATCCATATTATCCCAGAAGCCGTTTTTAATGGCATTATGGACTACTTTATAATTACCTGAAGCCGGATAATCCTCTGAGCCTAAACTATTCCAGTCATTGGTAGAGTTTATCGACTCCACCGGACAGGAGTCATAGGTGGTTACCTTAAAAGCCACCGGAGTTGTATGCGTATCACTCCCCTGGAACTGCTCCTTCTTAGTCTGGTTTAAGATACCGTAGATGTCTATAACGGCCTTAACCTGCTTTTGGGCTCTGACGGTTGCCTGACTGGCTGTGGCATAGACAGTGCCTGTAGCAGTTAAAGTGTACTTACCTCCTGAGAAAAAGCAGAAGTCGGTGGTATAGACAGAAGGCTTGGTTCTATTGGGGTTGGCGTTGTTTTTTATAATATCAGCCTCAGCTTGTATAATATAACCGAGAACACAATTATCTATACAGGCATTGAAATTAGACCATCCATCAGGAGGCACGTACGGCCTTTGACTTATGATGTCATCGGCTATATTGTCTGCCTCTGTGCTTGAGATAGTATCTGTGCCATCTGAGATACCTGTTAAAACAGCTGTGATGAGGTTCTTAGAGGCGGTATTAACGTTAATAGGGCATCTGGCTTCATCGGCGGCTGTGTCATCAATGGTATTGGGGTCTTCATAGGAGTAAATGGTCAGGTCGGCTTTATAGGTTTCATAAGTAGCTTCACCTATACCATCTACAGCCATCATCTCCTCTAAGGTATCAAAAGGAGCGTCCTTGGTTTTGGTATTATCTTCTACGCCTACAGCCACGTTGATAGTAGTCTGAATGTTATCAATGTCCTGGTAGTCAATGAGGTTGGCTATCTGCTGGTCTGATAGGCCTAAGTACCTTAAGATGCGGACAGTAGAGGAGGTTATATGGTCTATGTGGATATTAAGTTTGCTCTGTTCATCTTTGACCTCTACCGAGTAGGTGCCGCGGTTGTCGTAAAGGGTGTCGTCTGAATAATTACTTATACTGCCGTTATAGACAAAGTTATTTCTGGCATCTTTCTTTAATTCAGCTATGGCTGTATTAATGCCTCCTTCCGCTAAACACCTGGCCTTAAGGCTGTCTGTATAGATAGAGGCGGTGTTTTGCTCTAAGCGTGTATTAACCGCGAAGGAGAAGGCTATAAGGGCTATAAGGGCTAAGACGCCTACTGTTAGTATAAGGGCGAAGGCTGAAGGGTTGTTTGAGCGCGCGTTTACTGTTAAACAAATAGGGCTTTTTGAGCGCTTAGTGGTTTTTAGATTTGTAGTTGTGAGCATGGGGTTTTACCTTTTTCTACTTACTTATTATTGAACACGTTTCCAAATAATAAGCAAAAAAACTTTTAAGCTCCGCTTGATTCTCTGACAATCAATTTTGTTTTTAAACTAACTTCTTCAACCGTCTTTTTATTATTTCTAATATCACCTATTAATTGTTCTATTGCCTTTGCTCCTATATCCTCTAACGGAGGCCTGATAGTTGTTAATGGCGGTTCTACCACCGCGGCGGCTTCAATGTCATCAAAACCTACAACGGCTATATCGTCTGGTACCCGCAGGCCTTTTTCCTTTATGGCTCTCATAGCCCCAATGGCCATTATGTCGTTAGCGCAAAACATAGCCGTAGGCTTGAAAGAACCGTAAAGTATCCGCTTCATCTCTTCATAACCGCCCTCTTCATTAAAATCGCCGTAGCCGACTATTTTTTCGTTATACTTCAACCCAAATTGCTCTAAAACTTTCTTATACGCCTCAAACCTCTCAAAACCGTCAACTGACATTAAGCCACCGTTTATTATACCTATCCTTTTATGCCTCAAGTCAACTAAATGACTAATAACCTTAGTTACACCATCATGGTTATCAATGCCCGCGGCATTTACCTGCTGACTGCCTAAATATTTATTAATAAAAACACATGGAATATCATCTTTAAGCAGTTTTTTTATGCTGACCGTCATTTTCTCCTGATGAAGAATATTTAAAATTAAAACACCGTCAACCAGCCAATTTTTTGTTACCCACGAATATGATAAACTTTCGTTTTGCCATGGATTAGCTGCAAAAAGCATAAGGGCATAAGGGCATAATTTAAATTTTTACAGATATCCTCCACTCCTACTATCACTCTTAAAACGTAAGATGTTAACTGCGGCGTTATTAAAGCTATAGCCTGAGTCTTGTTTTTAATCAGTCCCCTTGCAATTAGGTTTGGCTGATAGTCTAACTGCTGAATTACCCTCAAAACCCTTATTTTGGTATTTTGGTTTACGTTAACGTCATTTATTGCCCTTGAAACAGTTGAGTGGGCAATGCCTGCCTTACGAGCTATATCCTTTTCCTCTACTCAACACCATCTTCAACAACATACGCATAGGCGTTATCAAAGTAAGCATCGCCTTCCTCGTCAACGGCCGCGTACTTCCAGAGGCCAAGTATAAAGTTTACTTTTGTGCTTCCCTCAGGCACCGTTCCTTTAACGCTAACCTCGCACCAGTCGCTATCACCCACAACGGGACTGCTCTCTATGGCTTCACCTGTTGCGACCCAATTGTCGTTAAAAAACTCAATTTTCAAAAAGGCGTTGGTGCACTTCAAATTCCGCGTCTTTATCCATACACCGGCTTCTATCGTATCTCCCCCGCTTACACCCTTTGCGCCAAGATTCTGTACCAATCCTCCAACAACAACATTTTCAATAAGCTCTGACTTAACAGAACAACATCCCGATTGCGCTTCTGTATCTAAAACTAAAGCTGATACCTGCCAGGTTGACCACTCACTAACGCCGCCTTCCTCAAAACTATGGTTGGCAATTATATTCTGCCTCAATTCTTCTTCCTGCGCCATAAGGGGCGTGCCAAATAAACCGATTATAGCAATTATAATCGCGCTTAACAACGATTTATTCATTTTCTTATTCCTCCTCCTTTTTTGTGGAAACGCACCCAATTATGCTATAATTATATCTTCAATTAAGAAACTTGTCAAGAGAAATTTTTTGCCTTTCGCGGGGAATATTTAGTTTCTTAGTCAGCCTCCAGTGGGACTGTTTTGCGGTAGTGAAGTATAGATTGACAAAATTTCTTACCCATGCAAGACTGTATATATTATGCAAAATAACGTATCAAGTTCAGAACAAAAAGCGCTTCTTGGCGTTGCCCGGTAGCCTTCTTATTTTAATTGGGTGTAAATCAAATCCCGCAGGCATTACCTACTGCGGTTTCCGCGGGCACAACAACTGCCGAGAACTCAGTAAAACTAAGGGTATCTGCGCTTTTAATTCTATTGACTTGGGGATAGCGGCCGGATCAGCCGTCTCGATAGCCTGCCTTCATCATGCCGATAACAGAATAATGTACTCTATTGGAAAAGCTGCCATAAAAAAAGGCCTGTTTAAAGATAAATCAATTAAACAAGCCTTAGGTATTCCACTTAGCGCTTCCGGGAAAAATCCTTTTTTTGACAGATAAGATTTTATGATACTGACTTAGTGCTCAAGCCTATCTTTCTCTCTTCATCATCTAACTTTATAACTTTCACTTTTATTTCATCGCCTTCTTTGAAAGTCTCTGCTAAATCACCCGAAGGTTTTTCTTCCAATTCACTGACATGAACCAGGCCCTCAATATCCTTTTCCAGCTCCACAAAGAGACCAAAACTCATAATCTTGGTTACCCTACCGCTAATAATCAGGCCCGGAGCATACTTTTCTTTAATATCAGGCCACGGATCCGCCGTCAGCTGCTTTAAGCCTAAGGAAATTTTGTGACTCCCAGTATCAACAGAAAGGATGACAACTTCTATTTTATCACCTTTTTTTAATATCTCCTCAGGATGATTGACCTTTTTGGTCCAGGACAGGTCAGAAACATGAATCAGCCCGTCAATACCATC
>DAOVNW010000096.1 GCA_030630095.1 Candidatus Omnitrophota bacterium | reverse complement strand
CTCTGCCGCGAAAGGCACCAGTCGGGCCTGTTTTCAACCATTGATAAAATTCTTGCCCTACTGCCCGGCGGTATCCATTCTACCTTATTAAAAATTTCACCGGCTGCCTTTTCTCTGAGGCCATGATGATCAATCTTCATAAACCACTGTTCCGTAGCCCTGAAAATAATCGGCTTCTTACATCTCCAGCAGTGCGGATAGGAATGAACTATATCCTCTTTTAACAACAGCCTTCCCGCCTCATTCAGTTTCCTGATTATCGCCTCATTTCCGGCTGTTACACCCATACCGGAAAATTCGCCCGTACTGCCGTCAAAAACCCCTTTGCCGTCAACCGGCATAAGAAGCTCTAAATCTTTATACTCACCTTTATACTTAAGCCACGTCTCATAGTCATCCTGGCCGTGGCCGGGAGCTAAATGAACACAGCCGGTTCCTTCTTCACCCGAAACATACTCTGCCGGTAAAATAACTGATTGGCGGTTAAAGAGAGGATGTTCGCATCTCAGGCCGGCGAAGGCACTGCCACTGTCAACCTCTGCTACCTTTTGACAGCCTTCCATCTTTAGTTTTCCTGATAAAGCCGGCACAAGAGCGTCGGCCAAAATCCACAGCTCATTATTAACCGCGACAAGGCTATACTTTAAAGCGGGGCTTAAAGCTACACCAATGTTGGCCAGCAATGTCCAAGGAGTCGTCGTCCAGATAATAAAGTAAATCTCTTTGCTTCCCACTGCCTCAATGCCCGAAAGACCGGCCTTTTCAGCCAGTTGTTTTTTATCTTCGGAGGCAAGTTTAAACTTAACAAATATAGACGGACTTCTACGTTCATCGTATTCAACTTCAGCCTCGGCTAAAGCAGTCTCGCAGTGATAACACCAGTTAACCGGCTTTCTGCCCTTATAAATAAAACCTTTTTTCACCAGCCTTGAAAAGGACTTAACAATTTGCGCTTCGTAGTTATTATTCAGTGTTAGGTATGGATTATCCCAGTCGGCAAACACACCCAGCCTCTCAAACTCTTTCCTTTGAATATTGACGTGCTTTAAGGCGTATTTTTTGGCCTTCTTTCTAAACACCCCGCGGGATATTTCATCCTTTGTCATACCCAACTCTTTAAAAAGCTGATGCTCAACCGGAAGCCCGTGACAGTCCCAGCCCGGAATAAAGGGACAGTTATAACCGCGCATTGTTTTGTATTTTAAGATTATATCTTTCAAGACCTTATTTAGCACGTGTCCCATATGAATATGCCCGTTGGCGTAAGGAGGGCCGTCATGGAGAATATACTTGGGCCTGTTGCCGGATGACATCAGGATAGCCTTGTAAATATCCATTTCTTGCCAGCGCTTCAAAATCTCAGGCTCCCTTTGAGGCAGATTGGCCCTCATAGGCAGTTGAGTTTGAGGTAGATTTAAGGTATCTTTATAGTTAGGTTTTTTTTCCATTCTTACCTTGACAGCTTCTTTGAACGTTTTACAGCCGCCTTTATTCCCTCTTTTAAAATTTTATCTAACTTAGAGCTTTCATAAACCTCTAAAGCGGCCTCCGTCGTTCCACCTTTTGAGGCAACCATCTTTATGAGCTTATCAAACCCCATATTCTCTTCAGAAAGAAGAAAAATGGTTGATAAAATCGTCTCAAAAATAAGCCGGCGCGCCTTTTTATTACTCAGGCCTTCCTCTGAACCAGCAGCTGCCAGGGCCTTGCATATATAAGCTATATAAGCCGGCCCGCTGCCGGACAGCGCTGTTACGGCGTCCATTTGCGTCTCGCTGACCTCCTCAACCTCACCAACAGCACAAAATATAGCCCTTACCGCCTTTTTTGCCTTTATATCTACTCCTCCTCCAAAACACACGGCGGTCATACTTTTCTCTTTTAGACAGCCAATATTAGGCATTGCCCTTGCGATAGGAGTCTTTGGGAGGTATTTTTTTATATGTTTCGTCGTAACTCCGGCCGCTATCGATATAATCAGCTTCCCTGAGCCGGCTAACTCTTTAATTTCAGCCAAAACGGCATCAATATCCCGCGGCTTAACCGACAAAACCACAATATCACATCTCCCAAGAAGCTCTTTGTTGTCCTGAACCTGCCCAACCTTTAAAAGCCCCGCCTTCTTCGACCTCTTCCTCTTATCTTTTTCGCTTATATAAACATCCCCGGCCTTAATCACCCCCGAGCCAAGAAGCCCTCCAATGATAGCAGTCGCCATATTCCCGGCGCCGATAAAGCCTATCTTCTTATTTTTAAGCATAATATCCTTGTCATTAAGTCAGAATTTACCCCGTTAGCCTATCACAAAGAAGCATATCCTGTCAATTAAATTAGAGGAATTTACTGTTCAAGTAAATAATAATAGTTGACCGCTTTATCTTCACCATAAACTGATTTAAGCGTGCCGGCTTTCAACTTAATCCCATCAATTATAGGATGAACGGCTTCATCTATATACAACTTTATCACCCTAAATTGTTCTGTATTTGCTTTTTTTTGCCCTTTAAGAGCGGCAAACTCTCTTTCAGCTTCTTTTAGTTCCTCTTTAACCTTTTTCAATTCTTCATTTTTCGCCTTTAACTTTTTACTTAAAGCCGCGCTCTCTTCCTGCTCAGGGCTCGCGCTTTCACCATTATCTAACTCATCCATTCTTTTATTTAAACTACCAACTTTCTTATTAAGGCCATCTGCTTCCCACCCTATATCTCCCATATCCTTTCTAAGCTTTTCTACATCAGCTTCAGCTTGACTTACCTTCCCTTCAAAAATGGCATCGCTTGAAAATTTTGCCACATCATAACCTTTATCTACTAAAACATCTACTTTATTTAAAACGGCATCGAATTGGATAAAGGATATACTATTGCTTTCACTCTTTAAATTAACACCCATCTCATTCAAATCTTCATTAGCCAAAATAGATTTGGATTCATCCGTGGATATCTTCATGCTTTCTTCAATAAGCTTATAATTATTTGAAATTATTAAATAATCTTCAAAGAAGGCGTAACCCGGCTGTAGATTAGTGCCAAAAGGCAGGGCTATGTATTCAATTTTACCGCCCTTAACTGTCTTAGCGCTCAAGTCAATCTTGGAATCCTTCAATAACGCTTTAATAATCTTTTCCATTTCGGCTTTATCATTTATGCGGCACAAAACCGTAATTTCCGGTAAAGGAATTGACCCTTCCGCGTCAAAGTCATTTACTATAATAGCCGCGTCGCTGCCTAACGCGGAAAATAATTGATTTTCTATATCTATACCCGTCTTATTTTGAAATTGCTTTACTAATTCATCTATGCCCATTTTTTGCTGATCTTGCTTTACATCTTCTCCTATTTGAGTAAATGCTTGATTTTCCTCTATTTGCTCCTTAAGCCCCTGCCAGTATTGCTCAAAATTTAATGTAAACCAAAAAAATGCCAGGCAATTTTTGGGAACTAATTTTAGAGCTTTACTCACGGCAGGCCTTTGAGCAAACACAATCTTATTTATGGTGTTTAATTTATCATTATCAATTAACACAACTGATTTTGCCTCACTATTTTTTCCAATAGTAGAAGCGTAGCCAAACGATTTAAAGCCCTGTATTGATTTGCCCATTTGTTGTTTAAGCACAGAAGAAAATTCAGATTTGTCACTGTCCAAATTGTTAATAAAGTAAGAATTCGCCAAAATCATAATATCAGATAATAAATCAACATACCCTTTACAGTCCGCGTATATATAAGTATCAGCGCCGGAAGGTAAACCATCCATAGTCTCCTTGTAGATAGCTTCCTGAGCAAGCGAGCTTTTCTTCCCTTTCGCGACCTTTAAACATTCCTGAACTGTATTTTTATCTAAGGCGAGAATCATCAAATTCTCAATTTCCGCGAAAAAAAGACTGATTTCGTCAGTAACTATGACTGTTGTAATTTTATGATCGAGAAATTTATCGCTTTCTATCACTATTTCTCCACCGATGTCCTTAAAGATTCCTGTAAAGAAATTAAACACCTTTGCTCCGGTTTTAATCCGCGTCACCAGAACAACAGATGATTTCAACCGTTCCCAACTATCAGCTTGTTCTTTGGTTGTCTTTGGCGGATACACCGCTAATAGGATCTCTTTGCCAAAATAATCATCCAGGAGAAGCTCTGCCGGCAAACCTTCACTCATGTCTTTATATTTTCCGTACTCTTTTATCACGTCATCAGGCACATCACTTTCTTTTAAAAGATGCTCGATATCTATGCCCTCTAAATTCTTCCACAATTTTGACGATGTAAAATGGTTTATTATTTTATCGGCATTTCTTAAATGAATATAACAAACAGGCTTTTGAGGTAAAACTTCCACTATACTCTTTTTAGATGTTCCGGTATACCAAAAATAGACAGCAGCGGTTAAAGTTAAAACAATCAATATCACAATCAGAAAAATCTTTTTCATCTCTACCTCCTGTGAAAATTAAAATACACAACTCAACACAAAAACAAACAAGCTATATCATAATATTACATATATACTGTTTTTACAAGCAAATTAATATATGGTGGGGGTAGGGAAATAACCAGTTCGCCGGTTGGCGGGTTGGCGAGTTATAAATAATTAAATATCCGTTTTATCGGGGCACGTAGGGGAGGACGCAAGGCCCTCCCCTACGTACTTATTGTATTTACCGAATATAATTTCTCTATTTCTCGAACCGATGGTTATGAAATAATATCCATCTGCCGAATAATCATAATCTTTTAATCGG
>DAOVNW010000177.1 GCA_030630095.1 Candidatus Omnitrophota bacterium | reverse complement strand
GAGACAGTCTTTCTAAAGCCCCTCACAAACGGCCGGTATCTACTCAAAAACAGAACAGCCAGGCTTATAAACATTAAAGCTGATACTTGCAGTACGGCTGGGATTAATTCATGATGAGCTGAAAAAGCGTTGATGATAAAAGATATCAGAGATGCCCACGTTATAAATCCCACAACCATCAAAAGCATAATTATTTGCCTGCGCTGTTTATGCGTGACGACGTCTTCGGCCTCTTTGGTAGTAAAACCGGTGGCTGTAAAGGCTGAAAGGGCCTGAAATCTAGCGCTTTTCATACTCAAACCGGTCATATGCAGGGCAATGGCCGCGATTTCCACAATTAATACCAGTAAAATTAACGGGATAGCGAGGATGAGGAACGCCATAAGAACTTCTCCTTTTAATGGTTAGGTATGTCTAAGCTTTTCGCCAAAGGGGATAAATTTTTTTAAGATAAACTTTATAGTACAAACTTTAATTTTTTTCTTTATCTCAGCTATTTTTTGATTAACCGCCTCTTCCCCCTTTTTTATCATTATATCAATCTTTGAAAAGTGCGCCCAGCTCAATTTTTTTACGTCAGGCTCAATAATAATATCGGCGTACTTCATTTTCATCAGATTGAGTTCGTGCCTCCTGATGTCGTCAGCCTGAAAAATGATGTCGTAGCCCTGCTTAAAGTCCTTAGGCTGGATATCTTTATCAACGTTAATCCCGATAACGATATCGGCGCCTAATCTTCTTGCCGGCTGGGCTGGAAGCAGAGTTACTATGCCTCCGTCAATCAGGAGCTTCTCTCCGTCTTCTACCGGCGGGAATACGCCGGGTATGGACGAACTGGCCATTAGCGCCTTGACCATATTGCCTTCACCAAAGATTACTTCTTCTCCCGTGTTTATATTTGTAGCCACGCAAGCGTATTTAATGACTGTTTCATTAAAGTTTTTTTCGTCAATCAGTTCCTTAATAAGTTTACTCATTTCATTGCCGTTATCAATGTAGCCTTTAATCGCCCGGAGATTCCAGAGAAAAAGGTCGGTAGCGTAAGCAGCCAGATTTTCGATAATCAGGCGTTTTTCAGCCGGTTCGTCTTCAGCGGCCAGAGACTCTAATAGTAATAAGTTTTTGTTGCGCATAAGAGGTCTTACTTTTTGCTCTAAGGCTTCCGCGTCCGGATTGACCGCGTAGGCCGCGCCCATAATAGCGCCCATACTTGTTCCGACAATTATGTCGGGCCGGATGCCCGCCTTCTCCAAGGCCTTTAACGCCCCGATATGGGCCAGCCCTCTGGCGCCGCCCCCGCCTAAGGCGAAAGCAATTTTTGGTTTAAAATTTAACATATTCTTCCTTTAAATATTTTATAATGATTATAATTATATCATAAAATCTTTCAAACAGTAAGAATTAAGATAAGACGCTCATTTTATTAGCGAAAAGCTCAAACCGAAAAACGTAAAACGATAATTCAAAACTTAAAACTTACTTTTTGCCTTTTAGAGTTAAAATGCTTGAACTAATTAATTTTGAACTTCACATTCTGATTTTGCTTTTTACTTTTACACTATAATTTTACATTTTTCGCTTTACGCTTTTAGCTTGTTTCTATTTCAATATTTCCCGTAACCGCTAATTTTTTTCCTTTGATTATGACCGCGCCTGATATTCGTTTTTCTTTTTTTATAAAGCGAATAACCTTATCTATGTCAGATGTTCTTTTTACCATATTAGCCGCGCTTGTAGCCCACGCGTCTGCCAGAGCGCAATTTTTGGCTACAATTACCACCGCGTCTGACTTTCCGTAGCTGAAGGAATGGCCGATGGTGCCGCTTGAGGTACATATGCCCCAGGGGGTTTTTGACCTGGGCAGGATAATAGCTAACTTGTTGCTTAAAGGCGATTTGCCGGCCAGTACACCTACGGCTGCCCGGCGATCCAGCTTTAAAAAAATATCGCCGCCGTTATCTACGATAACCTCGGGATTGTCTTCAAGCAGTTTTCTGCCTACGTATTCGGCTATAGCTCCCGCCACAGCTGCCATCGGGCCCACCTTGGCCGCCGCCGTCTTTAGCATGGATTTTATAATAGCTGGAGCTGACGGGTCTAACTTTAGAGGTTTAAAGCTTTCTGAAAATTCAGCGTGTGATCCGGCGTAGGTCTCTATTTGCTTTCTTGCCGCGGACAGATAACCTTTTGCTTTGAGGCGGGATTTGCCGCTCGAGTAAATAAAAAGACTCGATTCTTTTATCTTTACTTTATATGAGTATAGACACCGCATTTTTATAAAAAATGTATTGTAAATTTAAAATTAAAATGGAAATATTAAAATAACAAATTAAAATTCAAAAATAAAAGATGCTAACAAAAATAATGATTTTGATTTTTGAATTCAAGCTTACTTGCGTCTTATTTATTCTTAAAAGATATGGTGACGTTAAAGGTTGCCTCTTTCTGCTTAAGGTTTTTGGGAAACGGAGGAAAGGGATTAGCTTTTTTAATGCTGTCTAAGGCCGCCATTCTAAGCAGTACGTTGGAGGATGACTTTTTTTCATCAATCCTTATTATCTTTAGCTGGCCATCAGAAGTTAACGTAAAAGATAGATGGACTTCCCCCTGGGAAATTAAACCCGGATAGACAATGTAATTTTTAATCTTGGCTTTAAGCAGTTGATGGTAATCCGGATATTCTTCTTTTTTGGAAAAGTTTACTTTGGCTGTTGTAATTGCCTTTTCTTCTTTAGCGGTTTGCTGGAGCTTTGTTTTCTTTTTTTCGGCTTTAACGGCGGGTTTTACTTTTACCTTTTTATAGTTTGATGTCTTAGAG
>DAOVNW010000083.1 GCA_030630095.1 Candidatus Omnitrophota bacterium | reverse complement strand
ATGTTAGGAGCCAACTTTAGCGGGACTGGCCTTTGGGGCAGATAAATAAGCTCTCTTTCTTTGGCAATACCAATTATGGGTGCTGTTATATTCAACCTCTCCAAAACACGGCGGGCGGTGTTCAAATGCCCCCTGCCTCCGTCAATTATAATCAGATCGGGCAGATTTATATCCCCAGACTTCAAATGTTTGTACCGCCTAAAAACAATCTCTCTCATCATCCCGTAATCGTCAATCCCCGCTTTAACCTTTATCTTAAAACGGCGGTAGCATTTTTTGTCCGGCCTGCCATCATAAAACCTGACTACAGCCCCTACTGACTGTTGTCCGAATATGTTTGAAACATCAAAGGCGTCTATCTTGCGGGGCAGTTTGCTCAGCTTCAAAACTCTTTTTAAATCACTCAGGCAATCTGTGAAACCGCCAAGAGGCCTTTTAGATATCAACTTCGAAAAGGCCGACACCTGATCTCTCGCGCGGGCCGCCTTTTCGTATTCCTTGTTTTTTGAAAAAACACTCATCCTGAACCTAAGACTTTTTATCAGCTTATCGTATTTGCCGTTTAAAAAAAGGATTATCTCTTTTACCGCTACGTCATACTCTCCGGCCGAACACTCTTTTATGCAGGGCGCTAAACATAACCCTAAGTGATGATAAAGACAGGCCTTGCGGGGAATTACATTACAGCTTCTTAGAGGGAAACTCCTTCTCAAAAATTTCACCGCTTCTCTCAATAAACCCGCGTCAGTAAAAGGGCCGAAATACAAAGCATTATCGTCTTTTTTCTTTCTTGTTATGAGCAGGCGGGGGTAAAGTTCGCCTACCGTTACCTTTAACAGCGGGTATGCCTTGTCGTCCTTGAGAAGCACATTATACTTAGGCAGGTGCTTTTTAATGAACTGGGCTTCATAGAGGAGGGCTTCCGCTTCAGATTCAGCCAATACATAGTCTATTCGGGCTGCCTTCTCAGACAGCATCTTCTTTTTTATATTACCTCCCGCGCTCTGAAAATAGGATGAAACCCTCTTCTTCAAAGAAAGGGCCTTGCCCACATACAGCACTTCGCCCTTTTTGTCTTTAAAAATATAGACGCCGGGCTCATCCGGCAGTGTTTTTAATGTCTTTTTAAGGTTCATTTTGTTCAAATCTGCTGTTTTTAGGTTGACAAAAAGGAATTATTTGCTATAATATGCTGAGATTAAAAAGTTAAATGAATTTATCGAATAAGGAGAAGAAATGCCAACTAGAAAAGCCGCTATAAGAGACTTAAAAAAGAATAAAATAAGACATACGCGAAACAAAGCAGTCCGCTCAGAATTGAAAACCAGAGACAAAGCAATGAACGCTTTGTTGGGCGAAAAGAAGCTGGATAAAGCCAAAGGTTATCTTAAAACCTACATTACTAAATTGGACAAGGCTGCTTCCAAGAAAATTATTCATAAAAATAAGGCCAGTAGAAAGTCCTCGCGCTTGATGAAAAAGCTCAACAGTCTTACTTCAGCGAGCACAACTTAAAAACAAGAGACTCAAGGATAATTTTTGGCTCTGTCTTGCCCACTTTCATAGCCAGGTCTGCTTCTATTATATACGCGAGCGCTTTCTTTATAGATGCCCCATTAAAGCTTTTCACCTGCCGCATAAATTTTTCTATAAAAAAACTGTGAATATTCAGCCTGCCGGCCATATCCCGCGCGGATACTCCTTCATCAAGCATTCTTTTAGCCTTGATTATCCTCTCAAACTGCCAGGCAATCATTCCTATAAGCTTTACCGCGTCTCCTTTATTAAAAACCATACTTTTGATTATCCTTAATGCTTCCTGAGGAGCCTTTCTTGTAACAGCATCAGAAAAATTAAAGGCGGAGTAACTAACGTCAAATCCGATTGATGCCTCTATATCTTTTACGGTAATATTTTCCCTGGCACCCGCGTATAAAGAGAGTTTTTCAAGGGCGCTATCTAAAACACAAAGGCTGCTCCCCAATTTCATCTTTAATAACTGGACAGCGGCAGGTTCTATCCGTTTTTTTCTGCCGGCGGCAAGTTTGACAATCCAGCCGGCCATAGATGAAGCTAAAGGTTTAGCGCAGTCAATAAACTTTGAATAATCGTGAATTTCTTTATAAACATCCTTTTTTAGATTTATTTTGCCCACGGCCTCAAGCATAAGAACTGTAAGCCTGCTGGGATTCTTTAAGTAGTTAAGGATAATTTTTTTATCGGAGGGAATGAAAACATTAAAATTCCTGACTAAAATTAACTGCCGCCCCGCGAGGAAGTCAAAAGAACGAGCGCGGTCAACTATTTCCCGCGCTCCAACATTTTCACCGTAAAAAATCTTATAATTAAACCCTTGGCGGCTCTTTATTCCTTTAAAAACTTTATGCTTGATATCTTTTATAGCCGCTTCTCTTAAGTACTCATCTTCTCCCGCTATCAGATAAACTGCGTTCGTTGCCCCTTCTATGCCTACCACCCTTCAACCGTTCTGGCTATAACTTCCAAGGCCAACTCCTTTGCCGCGTTTTCTATCAGGGCTTGATTGTCTAAATTCGTACTGCTGAACTTCTGTTCTTTCATTGTGGTATAGTACTCGGAGTCCGCCTTAAATTTTTTCTCTTCCCACATTACCTTATCCTTGCTTAAATCTGTATAAATAAGATTAACTGTTAAAATCAGCCTGTATTCAGCAATTTCGTTATCATCGCCGTAGGCAACGGGCTGCTTCTCAAAGTTAACAATTTCTCCCTGAAGCATCGAGTCCGCGCTTTCTTTGTCGTTGACAATGCTCAAAGAGCCGTCCCAGGCATAACGGTCTCTGACGGCATTCGTGATATCCAGTTCGATATTTGGCTCTGATGTTTTATTAATAAATGTTTCCACGTAGATGGTCTTAATATGCGATGGAATCAGAGAGCCGGTCGTATATCCGCAGCCGCTGATAAACATTAGCAGAAAAATGATTGCCTTACACTTTTTCATTTCTTTTGCTTTTCTTTAACCTTTTTTAAATCCACTTTTGCCATTTCAGCCCACTTAGTCTCTGGATAATTTGTTATAACAGACCGGTAATAAATAACGGCGCTGTCATACCTGCGCCTGCTTTCATAATATTGAGCAATCTCGTACTCGTGCTTGGCCTTTTTGTCTTCCAGCCGGCTTATGGCCTTTTGAGCTTCCTCCGCTAAATCTTCAGGAGGGGCTTCATCAATAAAGTCCTTAAATTCCGTTATCGCTCTATCGGTACTGCCCTGTTCATACTCTGACGGCTGGCTGGCCATTAGAGAACAAATGGCAATCTGATACCGGGCCTTGTCCCTGAGAGAACTTTCGGGATATCTTTTTATCACCTTTTCAAAGGCCTCAACGGCCTTGGTATACTCTTTCATCTTTTTATAACACTCCCCCATTTGAAATTGGGCGTCATCACCAAAGTCACTATATGGAGCATTATCAACAATAGCCGCGAATATCTGTTCAGCCGTCGCGAGAGCGGGCAGCAACTCTAATCCCAAAATTTTTCGTTTCTTTCCGTCAAGAAAAACACTGCCTATCTCATACATCTTTTCAACAATCAGGGAAGTCCTTTTTGAGTTAGGATACTGAGACAGTATTTTATTGTAAACCACAAAAGCTTTGTAATACAGCTCCTCCTTTTGATATGATAATCCGCCGTAATAACCCGCGTGTGGAGCCAGAGAAGAGCCCGAATAAGCGTTCACCATCTTTTCAAACTCCACCCCCGCTCTCTTATATTCTTCGTTATCATAAAAGCTCTTGGCGTAGTCAAACTGCTTCTGGGGCGTAGATTTGGGCGCGTGCTTAGGATTTACCCACCCCTTTGTCTTGGGCGTCCAGACCCAAAAGGCATGGCAATCCGAAAAACACAGAAAAAGGATCCCGATTACAGATAAAAGAAAACCTATTTTTTTCATGTATTTTAATATACCACTGAAGGTTATCATTGTCAAGAAAACAGAAAAAGGGAAACTATTTCGATTTTTTACTTTTATAAAAGGAAGAATAAAGGTGTCTTTTTTTCTCAGGATAGTTTATTTCTGATGAAAGCCGCCATATCATCTCTGCATTTAAGTGTCATATCTAAAAATTCAACACCCAAATCGTATTTGGCAAGGGTCGCGAATCTCTTAGTCCAAACTATTTTGCAAAGGGACTTAATTTTGCGGTTTTTGAAAGGAAAGTTAAATACTAAGACTAATCTTGAATTAAGCGGTATG
The DNA here is from genome assembly GCA_030630095.1 of Candidatus Omnitrophota bacterium. Classification (GTDB taxonomy): domain Bacteria; phylum Omnitrophota; class Gorgyraeia; order JAGLLT01; family JAGLLT01; genus JAGLLT01. The sequence goes on along the minus strand of DAOVNW010000083.1, from coordinate 945 downwards.
AAATTATCAGTAACCAGGCGGGTTCCACCTTCACTTACGTTTTTGATCGAGCCTGTTAATACGTCGTTATTAGGGAAACCTATCGTTCTATATTCTGCCGGCAAGGCACAGTCAAAACGAGAAAAGCACCTTCTTTCGATAGAACTCTTTACATCCATACGCAATCTCTCCTTTTAGTCGAAAAAGGCACTATGTCCCACTCTCCCCAAAAACGGGACCGCCAGAGTAAGAACGCGCGTTAGCACTGTGAGTTTAATATACCACAAAAATCCGCATTTTGTCAAGTTATTCATTGATAATTTTTCAAAAAATATCTTAAGATACACGAAGAGATAGTCCAAGTTCGCTTGAATTAATCAGCCGCGTAAAGTTTATCCAGCGGACTTTGGGGCGCGTTTGACATATCCCTTATTACATGAGTATAGATCATTGTTGTTTCAATGTTTTTATGGCCTAACAATTCCTGAATTTCCCTGATATTAATCCCATTCATTAAAAGATGTGTAGCAAAACTGTGCCTGAGTGTATGAACAGTGGCGTGCTTTACGATTCCCGCCTTTTTTCGAGCGTTTCCCATGGCTCTCTGAATCACCTTTTCACTAATGTGATGGCGTCTAATTTTGCCGCCGCGTGGATCTATTGAAAGCTTTGATGAAGGAAAAACATATTGCCAGTTCCACTCTTTCGCGGCGTTGGGATATTTTCGCGAAAGCGCGTCGGGTAAATATATATCTCCGTATCCCGCTTTAAGATCTTTTTCATGCAATAATTTTGCTTCTTTAAGGTGTAATTGTAACTGCTCCCTAATAAGATCGGGAAGCATAGTTGTTCTATCTTTATCCCCCTTGCCGCTCCTCACAAATATCAACATAGCGCCGAAATCAATATCTTGAACTCGTAAACGTGCCAGCTCCATAAGGCGTAGGCCGGAACCGTACAATAACT
>DAOVNW010000061.1 GCA_030630095.1 Candidatus Omnitrophota bacterium | reverse complement strand
TTTCTAAAATCTTCTATTTCTTCTTCGAGCCACTTCGCGTTCTTCTGATCATTCATTAATTCAGCTAAATACAGGCCATCTTTGAATCCCCTTAATATCCAAAAATCATCCCAATAGCTGTGTTTGGCCGGAAAATAACCCTCGTGGCTATTAGACAGCGGAATAATGCCATAATAAGCTTTCTTTGCGGGATCGTTTATATATTCCGCGGTCATACGCTCTCTTCTAAGCTCTCTTGAAAATTCAAGCGCCTTGATCACTTTAGGATAAGCCTGTTTTAGATAATCATAATCATGCGAGAAGTCTACATATTGCCTTACAGCAAAGACAAATTCTCCCTGAGCATCATATTCCTGGCCTTCACCGGTTTTATCCGGATTGAAGCCTACCGGATGCCCCCCTTCAAAAAATATAAAAGGTACATACCCATTATTGGTCACATGCGGGGTAATGGCATCAAGCCAGCTTTTAACTTCATCAATATAAGCCATGCGCAACAAAGCAACGCTGGTCATAGCTCCATCTCTCATCCAGGAGTGATTATAATTTCTGGCACCCGGTTTAATCCAGGGGCCATCCTTATTTAGAAGAACATAAGCAATGTTAGTTTTCATAACATTTATAAGCCGTTCTTCCGGAATATCAATGGTAAATTTACTTAATAAATTACTCCAATAGCGTCTTTCTTTTTCCATTTCCTTTTTAAAGAATTTGTCAGGATTTGCCGCTATTTTTTCAAGCAGTTGATTATTAGAACTTAGAGGGAAGACCACAATCACGTCTTTATAGCTTCCGGGTTTTAAATTAATATCGTAAACCGCGCCAAAAGATACCCTACCCTCGCCGTCTGAAGCTTTAAGCGAAGCCGGCACTTTTCCTTTTTCAAGATAAGAAATAATATCATCGTTATCAAAATTAACAGCTCCCATTTTTTGAGGCTGTGTTACCAAGAAACATTTAGCTTCCCCGTTTACTTTTATGAGAGACTTCTTATCCCCCTTGATACATATAGCCTCTTTTATAGGGCTAAAACCACCCCTTTGCCAAATTGGATTAACTTGTATGGGCCTGGCGGCTAAAGCTAATTTGGCCTGTAAATCATTCTTCTTCTTGTTGGTTAATCTGTATCTTACCGCCGTATATGCTTCTTTGGGCTCACCAAAAGATATAAGCTGAATATTAAGATTCCAATCATTATTCTGCCAGCTTACCCAGGGAAGAGGTAAGATTTTATCTATCAATCCCTGGCTGCACTTACAATCCTCTGCTGTATACAGCTTGTTATCCGTATAAATAAAAGGCATAACGCTAAATCCTGATTTATATGGTTCAATGGTGCCTGTTTCTGTAATGAGGCTTTCTTCGTCGCCATCAACAACTCCGGTTATAGTCCAAAATTCCTGAATACGCCGCAACCACATAGGATAATAGCCGGGCTTGGCATCTTTGGCAACCGCCTGATATTCTTTCAAAGGCGTAGCCTGTTCTTCTTTACTTTTTAACTCAATTTCAGCTAATTGAAACCCTCCTGATTTTTCACTTGGCTTAAGACAATTAATACGTATATATTTAACCGGTTCAGCTGAAAAATATACCCAGTCTTTATTACCATTTCCCTTTTTTGTCTTAAATGCTTCTGTCCAATTTTTACCGTCTTTTGATATATCGATTGAATAACTTTTAGCGTAATTATCCAACCAGAGAAGCTGCAGGCCTCCAATTGTTACTGCTTTGGGTAGTTCAAAAGTAATAACGGCTTTATCTTCCCGGCTTTGCCAATAACTGCTTTTGTCGCCGTCCATAGCAAGCTCGGCAAAACTGGCCTCTGTTGTATTATCAGCCTCCGCCCGAGGGCCATTAGAGCCTTCATAAAACTCAATTTCCCAAAATGAAAACCCCCAACCTGTTCCTCTTTGGATGCCATTAAAACGCAAACTTTTTACCAATTGGGGCGTAAAATAAATAATATCTGTATTGCCGTCGCCATCTTCCGTGCTATAAACAGTTTTAAATTCTTTTCCATCTTCAGATACGTCTATTTCATAAATTTCACCATAAGCTGTTTCCCAGTGGAGTGTTAGGCCGTAAAGCTCTTTGGCTTCCGGAAAATCTATCTGCCAATACTGATCATCTTCAAAGGAGCTGCTCCAGCGAGTACCATAATCGCCATCTACCGCCTTCACTGGCCCCATATCACCGGCACCAGACGATGCCTTTATAACCGCTTTTTTTGGAGGTTCTTTATTTATGGCAACTTCCCAGAGAGAATTGCCCCATTCAGTAGCTTTTTCATTAAAAACAATTTTTACATATTTAGCTTTTTGAGGAGGATTAAAGACAATGATTTCCGAAGCTCCGGATCCCTCTGTCTGATGATGCGCGTCTATCCAATTTTTACTATCGCTTGACAAAAAGATATTGTAATCCTTAGCATAAGCCGCCTCCCAGTACAATAAAATGTTTTTTATTTCTTCTTCTTGCCCTAAATCAATTAGAAGCCATTGAGGATTTGAAAACTCACTGGCCCAGCGCGTTTGCAAATCGTTATCAATCGCTAGCGCGGCTTTGAAATCTTTTTCGCTGGACGAAGCGCTTATCTGCCATTCAGCGGCACTTGCTGTATTAAAGCAAACGACCGCGCAAATAATTACCAATATTAATTTTTTAATACTTTTCATAATTACCTCCTTATTGTTTATCTACTTTGAGGTATTTCTTGAGTTAAAGTATATAAAGGCTATCCCCTTAATATAAACATTCTATAGAGTCAACATATATCTCAGATGCCTTAGGGCTGGCAACGGTTTTAAAAAGAAATATAATATTTTCTATGGTTCCTTTATCAAGTTTTCTGTTTGATTTTTCACTACTACCATAAAAGCTTCTTTTTAACTGTTTAAAATCAAGCACGTAATAGATCCAACCCGGTTCACCTAATTGAATGGAATAATCTTGCCATATATCTTTGTCTTCATCTTCCAGTTGAACCTGAAAACCATTTAAAGAACCATCCCTATAGACCCACATTGCAATACCCTTAGCTTTTTCGGGTATGGGTTTATCTAACTTTATAACCGCGCATCCCCAAGAAAGAAGAGATTTAGCTTTATATTGAAGCCTTAAAGCTTTTTCTCCCGTCCAGACAGCTTTGCCGGAAACACTAGCCTTTATCGCGGCTTCTCCGGTATAAATACCTTGGATTTTTTCTTTCATTTTTATTTTATCTATTTCGAAATCTTCAATTACAACATGGCCTTTTATTGATGAAGGAATAGGAAGTTTAGCGGCTATATAAGGCTCTATGCAGGCATTTTTGGGGCCGTTCTCTTTTATTTGCTTATACGCTTCCTTGAGAGCGTAATACCCACTTTTTGGAATTCTATCAGCCTTTATGATACCCCAATATTCTTCAATGTGATCATTTTGCACCTCCGGATCACCGCCCTTAGCCCACTGATCCGCGAATTGAAATATACAAATACCTGCAGTTCGCCTTCTGGCAGCATCCACCAAGCTTCTGATTACTTTACCCTGCAGTTCTTCACCCATAATTGTCGAATAACCGCTTTCAGTTATTATTATAGGCTTTTTGTGCTTTTTACCGAACTCTGCCAATTTGTCAAAAGCTCTTTCGGTAACAGAATGGGTATATTCACTCGCACCGTGGAGCCCTGCATAATTATTAAATCCAAGAACATCTAAAAACTCCGCTCCCAAGTCATCATAATAGCAACCGGGCATATTGGCGCAGGTAATTGGTCTTTCGGGGTCTTCGGCCTTTACGGCTGCGGCCAATGCTCCAAGCCACTTTTCCATATCTTCTCTGGAGTACTTATTTACAGTCTCCGGCCCAAAAGGGCCGTCATTCCACAGACACCACATTATAATGGCCGGATGCTTTTTGTCCCTCTTAACTTGGTCAAGCGCTTCATCAATATAGCGGTGAAGTTCTTCTTGTGAACTGAAATCAGTCCACGATCCCGCATAGGCACCGCCATTATTTATTTCCATAATAACGAATATGTTGTTTTTATAAAATAAATCGAGGGTCTCGTGGGGGACATCCGCAAAAACCCTTATAGTGTTCACACTTAGGTCTTTGAGTAATTGAATATCTTTTTCTACTTGCTCAAGAGGAGTGTTTCTTAAATCGTTATCCAAACCGCAATAATTGATTCCGCGGATAAAATAAGGTTGCTCATCAATATAGAGGGTTTCAGCATCCCATGTAATCCGGGGCATTCTTTTGTGTTTAGATATAAGTTCTTTGGCGGGCCCTTTAGTGGCACACCCGCATAAACCTTGAATTACCAAAAAGATAATAAAAAGGACAATTCCCGATTTAAGAAAATTGCCTTGCTTTTTTACCATTTTCTCCACAGCTATCTCCTCTTCAGATATTTAAATTATGATAGCACGCGTTGGAGGATTATTCAAGGAAAATGACAAAAAATTAGAACTTTTGCGTTCTCCAGTCACCTGCTTCTTTTACAGCATAGATATCAACAGCTTCATTAAGTTCCATAAGCTCATCATTTAAGACAAATTTGGGATTAATATTAGACTTATAGAGATCGCTCTTTGCCTTAATAAGAACGGCCTTAAGCCTGCCGTCTTCAATTTTTATTAAAGCTGCCGATTTTTTAGCCATATTCAAGCCGACTTTTTTTGGAAGCAAATTATCTATACCGGAATTGATTTCAAAATCTACAAATCTTTCCCGGTTAGCTTCGTTAAAAACAAAGAGAAACTGCATGTCTTTTTTATCGTGCCCATAAACAAAGATACGCAAATCTTTATGTTTAGATACAATGTTTCTGCCCGGTTTGCATTTCTCTATTAATTCCTTAACTAAATCTTTATCCCGATGAATTATAAAAAGTTTACCTTTACCTGGATTCTGAAGGCATTTTGCGAGAATATTGCAGGCCTGAAAACGTTCATTTAGTTCCGGCAGATTTTTGCTCACAACCAAAATACCGCCTTCTTTAACATAATCGGAGAGTTTGGCCTGGGTTTCCTCATCCATAAAATCGCCGCCTTCAAAAACAATAATTTTTTTGGACTTAAGAGCTTTTTTGTTTGCAAAAGATAGATTAATAACATCAAAATCGAGATTGCACTTATGCAGTCCGCCGGCAAATTCACCTAAAGCCTTGGCGCTATTTACTTCTTTAATGCCTGAATTTATAAAGTCCTGTTTTTGCTTGAACCAACTGCAAATATGCGCGTAGGGCGGATAAAATCCCCAGCTAAAAGGAGTATAAAGGGAACTTTCTAAAAAATCCTCTCCATGTTCTTTGAAAAAAGCGCAAATTAATTTTAGCGTGTCATATTTCTTTGTTGTTTGGCCTTTCTCGCCTATAGGAGCAACGGCGGGATACGGAATCGCGTGCTTATTATCAAGGTTTGTGATCCAATGGGCGGTTGAGACACCGGTATAAACGTTAAAACCTTTAGCCCCGCAGGCAATAGTAAACAGTGATTGATAAAATGATACTTCGGGATATTTATATCGCTCATCATAAAGCTTGGAAAAACCCCAGTTGTCTTCTAAATTAATGCCAACCGCGCGCCTGGTAAGCAATAGATATCTATTTCTTACATTCTCATCTTCCTGGGCAAGCCCTATCCAGTCTGTGTAGCCATAAGCAATACCCCTTTCTTCAAGCTCTTCTAAAACATTCCGCGAAAACCAACTATCCATCTCCTTGCTGTCAGGCGGGCTTATATTTACCATAAGAGGCGCTTTGGTTTGGAGGGCCTTTTTCCAATTTTCCAAAACCTGTCGATAATAAAAACCCTGAAAGTCAGACCAGGCCATCAATTTTAAAATTTCTTCTTTTGTTTTAACGTCTTTTATGTTTCTTGGTGGAAGATTATCTTTAAGATACGGATACTTTTGTTTTAAAAATTTTCTATAATGCTTTAGGGCAGCCGGACTGTAATCAAAGGCGGAAACACTACAGGGGGCATCAGAATATATGCCTTCATTGGCTATCTGAATGCCAATTAAATTACCTTTTGG
>DAOVNW010000063.1 GCA_030630095.1 Candidatus Omnitrophota bacterium | reverse complement strand
GTTCTTGCCAGGCTTTCAAAGCAGCGGGAAAGCTTAGTTTTGGATAAGAAGCACAGGGCTGACGCTGTAACAAAGAGCTTAAAAAAAAGCCTGGATTTAAACAACGTAATCGTTTTTCCTGTCCTACTTCACGGAGAGGTTAAGTGTGCTATGATTCTCGGCAACAATAAGGATGACTTTAATTTTGCGAATGATGACCTGGAGCTGATGAAGGTTTTTAGTAAGCAGATTTCTATTGCCATAGAAAATAGCTTGCTTACGAATAAAATCAAAGAGCTTTCGGTAAGAGATGAGTTGACGGGGCTATATAACGTAAAATATTTAAGAGAACGTTTAAAGGAGGAGATTCAAAGAGCTATTACGTATCAGCGGCCATGCTCTTTTATCTTATTGGAAGTTGATAATTTTGATGCTTGCCAGGACAGGTTTGGCAGGCAGGCTTCGGATGAGATATTGAAAAAAATAGCCTCTATCGTAAAGACAAACGTTGAGCGGATAGATAAGGTGGGCAGGTTTGAACAGTGCGCTTTTGCCTTGATTCTGCCTGAGAAGAATAAAAAAGAAGCTCATATGGCGGCTGATAAAATTAGAGAAAAAATTGAGAATTTTGACTTTGCCAACCAAGAGTCAATGCCCGCGAAAAATATAACCGTAAGCGCGGCGGTAACGGCTAATCCATTGGACGGGATGAGCGCTGAGGAGTTAGTCAGCAAGGCCCGGAAGCTGTTGAATCGGGCGCAGTCTCAGGGTATCAATAAGGTATACGCTTGATAATAATTTGCTATTATCCTAACGCTAAATTTCTATAAGGAGGTGCGCTTTGCCCAGGTTAACTGTTCTTAAGGAAGCTTTATTGTTAATGGTAGAGAAAAAGGCGTCTGATCTGCATTTATCATCCGGCTCTGTTCCGCATTTCAGAATTGATGGAAAGTTAATTCCCTGTGATTATGAGAGCCTTAGCAGTGAGGAGATAAAAAACCTGCTAAGCGGCATACTTAGCGAAGACCAAAAAAAGGCTCTTGAAAAGGATCTGGAGCTGGATATGTCTTTTGGCATAGAAAAAATAGCGCGCTTTAGAACCAATGTGTTTTATCAAAGAGGAAAAATCGGGGCCGCTATCAGGGCATTACCGGCCAAAATTATGTCTTTTGAGGGGTGCGGTCTGCCGGTTAGCATTATAACTGAGCTGTGCGTAAAGGATAAAGGGTTGGTGCTGATAACCGGCGCGACGGGAAGCGGAAAATCAACTACCCTTGCCGCTATGGTGGAGTTTATTAATAATGACCGCCCGGTTCATATTGTAACTATAGAGGATCCGATAGAGTATTTATACTCAAATAAAAAGGCGGTTATCGATCAGCGTGAAGTAGGTAATGACACCCATTCTTTTTCTCAGGCCCTCAAGCATGTCCTGCGTCAGGACCCTGACGTTATATTAATCGGAGAGATGAGAGATTTAGTGAGTATAGAGTTGGCTCTAAACGCTGCTGAGACAGGGCATTTGGTTTTGGCAACGCTTCATACCTCGGACTCCGCTCAAACGATTAACAGGATTATTGACGTTTTTCCTCAGCACCAGCAGGAACAGGTAAGGGTACAGCTTTCTTTTGTGTTAAACGCCATTATATCACAGCAACTGATACCTAAGGCCAATGGTTCCGGCAGAGTTTTGGCGCTTGAACTGTTGATTTTAACTTCTGCCGTCAGGAGTTTAATAAGGGAACAAAAAGTTCATCAGATATACTCCATTATACAGACTTCACAAAAGGATGGAATGAAGACGATGAATCGCAGCTTAAAAGAGCTTTGTCGGTTGGGAAGAATTGATTATGAATCTGCCTTATCAAGAACAAACGAAGTAGAAGATTTAAAGAGGATGTTAAAAGATCTTTAGAGGTGGCTAAGCGCTATGCGGGAAGATCGAAGAAAAAAACAACTTCATATAGAGGCTAAAGAGGCGGTACAGGAATTAATCTATCAGGATGACCTGACTAAGCTTCATAATAGACGTTATCTAAATAAATGCCTTGGAGAAATTATAGAAAAGGCGGATGGGGAAAAGTACCTTTTATCGTTATTTATGATAGATGTAGATAAGTTTAAAGAGATTAATGATACCTATGGGCATCTGAGGGGAGATAAGGTGTTGATAGAGGTGGCTGATTTACTGAGGGAGAGTTTTCGTGAATATGACGAGATAATAAGATATGCCGGTGATGAATTTATTGTGATACTGCCTATGGCGACTGAAGGCGACGCGTTAAAGATTGCCGGGAGGCTGATAGGCAAGATTTCACAGTACGTTTTTGCGGGAGAAGGCGGCCAGCGCGACTTAAGCTTAACCTTAAGTTTGGGCATTGCCTTATATCCGCGTGACGCGAAAGAAGCCGAAAAACTTATTTACCGCGCGGATGAAGCCTTATATTTGTCTAAAAGAAGCGGCAGAAACAAAGTTTCCATATTTACGCAAGTACCCGAAGACATATTGAACAAAGACAAAGTGTTTGAACTTTTGTCTTTTGAGATTATCGGAAAAGAAAAGCACTTAAAGAGAATTAAAGAGATAATAAACGACAGTTTTGAAAACAGTACAACCAGGGTGGTTCTTATACAGGCTGAGGCGGGTTTGGGGAAAACCAAACTCCAATTAGAAGCCGTGAGTCACGCCCTGACAAAAGAAAGCCTTTGTTTGGCGGTCCGCTGTACCGAAGTGATATCTTCCCAGCCATACCAGGTCTTATCGGCCAACCTTGAGAGGCTTATGAAGTCGCTTGAGGATGGAGCCAGGCGCATAATTGACAGCCTATCTGAGGCAGAGCTTTCCTGCCTGATTGAGTTGGAGCCGGCCTTTCAAAAGTTTTCAAGCCGTCTGATTGAAAAGCTAAAACTTGACGAAAAAAGTTCCAGATACCATCTTTTTAAGGCTTTGGCGGAACTAATGATAAAGCTATCTCAGCAGAAGCCTTTATTTATAACTTTTGACAATTTTCAGTGGGTTGACTCAGCCACGCTTTCTCTTATTAATTATTTGTTAAGCAATGAGGTAAATGAAAAAATCTGTATTATATGCGCCTTTCGCAACTCGGAATTAATAAGGAGGTTTGATGAGAATAAAATACTTAAGCAGTTATATGAACAGTTACAGCAAAATCAAAAGAGTTTTCGCGTAGAACTTAAGCCGCTTAGCTCCGAGGAGACCAAAAAGATGATTAACTCCATCTTTGACGGCCTGGAATTTGATGAGAAGTTAAATCAGTTATTTTACTCAAAGACAGAAGGTAATCCGTATTTTATAGAGGAGTCCTTAAAAAAACTTGTCGAGAACGGTTCAATTTACTTTAAAAACGAAAAATGGCAGAAAAAGGAAATCAAAGACGAGGATATATCTTTAGGTATCAAAGAAATTATACAAGATAAACTTAAGCATATGGATGAAGAGACCAGGTATTTCCTGTCTAACGCGGCTGTTTTGGGGCAGGAGTTTAGCCTTGAAGCTCTGGAAAAGATGATTGGCAAAAATCCCGGTTACATTGGAGAGATGATAGAGCGGGCCAGGCAGGAGATGTTCATTGATTCCCGTGAAACAGGAGGCCAGGAGATATTTAGTTTCAGAAATAAACTGCTCTGGGAGCTGCTTTATGACGAAGTGCAGGAAAATGAGCGTAATAAGCTTCATGAAAAATTTGCTCAGATCGCGGAGGCGTCCAACATCGACAATCCGCAGGCCGCGGCCAATGTTCTTGCCTATCATTTTAAAAAAGCCAAAGACGCGAAAAAAGCATCCGATTACGAAAAAATTGCCCACAACGAGGCCTTAAGAAGTTTTAGTCCGGATGAAGCTAATCAGTATTTGCAGGAAGTCTTATCAAGAGAATTAGCCGGCTTAAAAGAAGAAGAAGAGGAGGAGCTGGCCCTTGCCGTAGAGCCGCTTAAAAAGGAGGACTATAAGCTTATCTCAGAAGTTATTGTTTCCTTAAAGACCGGAATTGTAAATTATGGACTATATCCCAAAGGAAGCAAGGTCAGGACTGATTCGATAAAAGAGTTGTATAATTACTTAAGAGAGCTCTTTAAGGGATACGAGGTGATTTCTTTTTCTGAGGTTGAGGGTTGTCTTCTGATAAACGGCGAGGAACTAAGGGCCAAAGATGTTAAAAAGGCGGTAGCCGACAGCCTCGCTTCTTTATTGAAGGAGTACAGAATACAGTCTTTTTCTTTTGAGAAAGGTGTAAAAGAAGTGGAACTTGACGTTTTTCTCGCGGCTCTTTCAAAAAAAACGTCAGAGATAGATGATTTGGGAGGCCTGCAGGCAATGCTTAAGCAAAATAACGCAGCAGGCATTAAACTCAGCATGATTCATTACGAGAAGATATTGAGAAAGAAGCTCGGCCGCCCGCAGGAAAAAAGAAGGAAGATTAATGAAGTAATGCTGATAAATTATATGCTTGGTAAGTCGGAGGCTTCAGCTGATTCAAGAAGCTCTATGCTTAATATGTTAGGCCGGAATCCCGATTATTTAGCCAGGATTTTTTCTAAAGGTCCCGAATGCCCTGAGGCCGCTGAGAGTGATTTTGATTTTCAGAAGATGAACATTAATGAAAAGGCGGATATCGTAGAGCAAGGTTTAAAAAAGATGAAAAGTGAGGTTTTAAAGGAGGATCTTGAAAAACAGAAGCAGTATAAAGAAAGCCTTCCGCAGTTTATACTTAGCCTGCAGCCTGAGCTGCGCTCCCAGATTTTAAAACAGAAGAATCTTAAGAATGCGGGAATTACAGCCGACGAAATGGCTAAAGCTTTTAGGGAACGTCCTGATAATGAAATAGAAGCTTTTTTCGCGCAGGAGTGTGAGAGATACGCGCAGGGTAAAGTTAATTTTACCGACATAAAAGATTATATAAAAAGGTTCTTGCCGGATAAGGAAAGAAGGGTTGGCATTCTTAAGTCAATGAGTCAGAGTTTTGCCGCCTGCGGCATTTCCGATGAACAGTTTCTTAGTCTTTTAAAACCTGACTTATGGCATAAGCTTTCTTATACAGATAAGCTTATTAAAATAAAATCTTTGTCCCCGGACTCCTTTTTAGATCAGGACCTTTTAGAAAGTGCCAAGGATGTCTTCTATGAACTGCTTTCGGACAACAAAGAAGAGGTAGTTAATGAGGCCCTGAATAAAATATTTAAAAACTTTGACTCCGAAAATGACCAGGTTCGCTTATACGTCGCGGCTAACCTTCAGAGCATAGTAGATATTTTAAGCTCCAATGATGCCATAGATTGCCTGCGTTTTACAAGCAGGCGTCTTATGGACGTGATGGACAAAGAAAAGAACCTTTCAATTTTTACCTCAGAAACTCTCGTCTTAGGCAGGCTTATCGGCATTTTTATTAATAAGAGAGAGTTTGATTTAGCTGTTTCCATAACCCGGTTTATTAAAGAGAGAGTTGCCTCCGGTGAGAAAATCAGCGAAGAACAGAAGAATGTTTTAACCGAAGCCTTGGCTCAGATTGCTAAAAAGGAAAACATAGAGGCCCTTGCCGGAGCTTTTAAGGCAAAGGTGAAAAAAACAGATGCTGAAGTTATTGTTTCGCTGGCTGACAAGGCGGGCGAAGAGACGGTAGATTATTTTGTTAGTCTTTTATCCGTTCCTAATAAAAGGATTGATCCCTATGACGCCTATTTAAACAGGCGCTACATAGCTGAAATTCTCGCTAAATTTGGAAATAAGTCTCTTGAAACGTTAAGGCGTGAATTATCGGCCGCCAGGGATGTAGAAGTTATTATGAATATTGTAGAGGTTATGGGGGCTATGGGAGGCAGAGGCTGCCTTGAAACTCTGAAACTTTATTCTCAATACAGTAATGAT
>DAOVNW010000100.1 GCA_030630095.1 Candidatus Omnitrophota bacterium | reverse complement strand
GAGGTTCTACCTTTGAACAGGTACTGATTCTCATTAACGGAGTTAAGGTTAACGACGCGCAAACCGGCCACCATAATATGGATTTGCCGGTGAGCCTGAGTGACATAGAGAGGATTGAGGTAATAAGCGGGCCGGCCTCTTCAGCTTATGGGGCAAACGCCTTTTCAGGAGCCGTAAATATAATAACTAAAAAGCCGGATAAAAAAGAGATTGTTTTTGACGTTTCAGCGGGGGAGCACAGCTTGTCTAAACAGTCAATATCGGCCTCCTGTCCGATAGGGAGTTTTAATAACCGCCTTAGCCTTAAACGTAAAGAGTCATCAGGCTGGCGTCCTGATACTGATTTTGAAATTACTACCCTTAGTTTTGAATCTACCGGCGCCAATGAGAACGGAAGCATGGAGCTCTTTGCCGGCTATACGGAAAAGGACTTTGGGGCGAGCACCTTTTATTCTAATTTGTATCCTCATGAGGAAGAGCATACCCGGACAACCTTTTTAACCCTCAAGGCTAAAAAAGAAAACGACTATTTTTTGGTAAACCCCGCCCTTTATTACAGGCGCCATCGCGATAAGTTTATTCTGGATAGAAACAGGCCCTGGTGGTATACCAACATTCATACTACCTATAGCTATGGATTGGATTTGCCGCTGAATTTTCACAGCGAATGGATGGATTTGCTGATAGGCTCAGAGATAAGCCAGTCAAAAATCCGTTCCAGCCGGCTCGGTAATCATATAAGGAAGCAGGCAGGCGTATATACACAGCTCAAACCCAATTTTGGCGAAAGGCTAATCTGTGATTTAAACGCGAGGGCGGACTATTACGAGGAGTGGGACTGGGAGGTGTCGCCATCGGTTGGCATAGGATATCATTTGACCCCTTCTTTTAAGCTAAGGAGTTCTATTTCCCGCGGCTTCAGGATTCCGACTTTTACGGAGTTGTATTATGACAGTCCGGCCAACGTTGGCAATGAAAATTTAGGCTGTGAGAAGGTAGTATCGTATGAAGCTGGTTTTGATGTGACGAGGGACAACTTTACGGCAGGCGCGGCCGTGTTTAGAAGAGAAGCAAATGACCTTATAGATTGGAGCAGGAACAGTGAAAGCGAACCCTGGAGAGCGCGAAATGTCAGCAGTGTTGATACGCAGGGCCTTGAGTTGAGAGGCAGTCTGATACGCGGCTGGTCAAACGAACTTTTTGCTATACCAAGTGTATCGTTGGGATACACTTATTTAAATTCTGACTGTGAGTATGAAGGAGTAAACTTTATTAAGTATAGCTCTGACTATCTTAAGCACCAGTTTTTGCTGGAGACGGTTTTGGAGATGCCTTTTAATTTAAGGCAGGTAATCAGGCTGAATTATGAAGAAAGAGTTAACCGGCGCCGCTACTTTTTGCTGGATACGAGAATATCCAAAAAAATCGAGAAAGATAAATTTGAGACGGAGTTTTACCTCTCAGGTTCCAACCTTTTAAATACCTCCTATAACGAGACAGGGGCGGTGCCTATGCCGGGAAGGTGGCTTGAAGGCGGTGTGAAAGTTACCTTTTAGGTTGAAGAGCTAACTTCTAATTTCGAGGGCTGACCCCTTTAAAAAAAGTGCTTGACAGAATAGTAGGTGTATGTTAGGCTTATCTAACAAATAAAGTTTCATCTAAAGTTGAGTTAATTTTTTTTGTTTTGAATGTTAGGTTTGTCTAATATAGTTTTGTTTGCCAAACAAAGAGAGTAATATTATGAAACGAAATTTTATGCTTGTTCAAAAAGGAGAGATTGGGAATATACAGCGATGTGCTTGCGGCGCGGTGCATATGCGCATTCTTTCTAATAGCGTATCGCTTCATTTTACAGAAGATGTGTTTTTAATTTTTGCTTCTATGGTTAAAAGGGCGTCTTTCCGGCTAATGGATGAGCATTTGGCTGATTTAGTTAGAGATAGAGATGTAGAGAAAGAGGAATAAAAATGGTGCCGGTATTGGGAACTGTGGAAAAAGAGAAGCAGCAAGATTGTTTACTGAAATATCTTATGGTAAGGCTTGCCGCAATTTTAATGAAACTTAAGCCTTCCTGCTTACTTTGTCTATGTAACTGCGAAAAATCCGGCGGTGGAGATTACTACGATTTATGGAAAGAGCAAAAGGCCGGTATAGCAAGAAAACTCAAAATTTCATTTAAGGAATTGAAAGATACCTTTTGGGGGAAGCAAGTGCTTTTTTATAATCCGGAAGTTCTCTTTAAAACAGTTACACAGCCGGAAAATCATACCTTCCTTAAAAAATTTGGTTATTCATCCTGCAAAAGTATAGAGGACTATTTAGATACGCTGAAGAAACGTTTTTGCACCTTTGATAAAAGTGATCCTCTCTTTCCTCATGAGATGGGTATATTTTTAGGTTATCCCTTAAAAGACGTAAAGGGTTTTATAGAAAAGGGAACTCTGCCTTTAACCGCGACGGGCCGCTGGCAGGTATTTGGCGCGCCGGAGGAATCAAAGCGGCTTATGCGGATGCGTAATAAAGCGGAAAAGGTATTCTTGAACCTTATAAAAAACGGAAGAAATCCTGTATCTTATATAGAGCAGGTAAGTACGCACTTTAAAAAAGCTAAAGATGTCGCGGCTATAAGGGTATTTTAAAAATGAGCAAATGTTTACTTAGTAAATTATTAAGGGATGAGGTTCAGAATTTGAATCATTTAGTAGAGTCTTTGGAAGATAAAAGTAAACTCTGTTTTCCCAGTGAATATGATTGTTCTGAGTGCCTTAAAGAAGTCATAAATAACTTGAGAAGAATTGAGAAAGAGGCGCGAAGGGCGTTCAATTATCAGGATACAAAAAGAGTATTCCAAACATTAAAAATAGGAGGGTGGTAGAAATGGCAAAAGCAATTGTTGTTTATGGCAGTACAACAGGAAATACCGAAACCTTATCTAAATCCGTAGGAGAAGGATTGAAAGATTCGGGGGTAGAGGTGTTGGTCAAGAACGCGGCGCGGGTAACTTCGGAAGAATTAAAAGATTATGATGGAATTATATTAGGCTGTTCAACATGGGGAGACGGCGAATTGCAGGATGATTTTATTTCTTTTGAAGAAGAGATGGGAAAGATAAGCCTTGAGGGTAAAAAAGCCGCTTGCTTTGGGCCGGGGGATAGCGCCTATCCTCAATTTTGTAAAGCCGTTGATGTTTTAGAGAACAAAATGAAGGAATGCGGAGCGGAAATCGTTATAGATTCCCTAAAGATTGACGGAGATGTTGAGTCTGAGCTTGAAAAAGTGAAAGATTGGGGAAAAAGAATAGGGCAGATGATAGAATGAAATGCATGTTGTTGATAGTAGTATTGATATTTATCGGCCAGACTCTGGGTTCTTTGATTGGTTTAATAAGAAGGCCCAAGAAGGCGTTTCTATATGCTTCTTTGGCTTTCTCCGCTTCAATGATGCTTGGCATCTCGTTTTTCCAGTTGATACCTGAGGCAGCTAATGTTATGCCTTTTTATTTGGTGATACTTTCTTTTTTAGCGGGAATATTCATAATGCGAGGGGTAGACCGTATATTACCTCACGTAAATCCAGGACTATTTAAAGATGAAAAACACCCTTTTAAAAAGGCAGTTAGTATGCTGGTTACCGGTATTGCCCTGCATAATTTTCCTGAAGGATTGGCTATCGGGGTTGGGTTCGCTCTTCGCCCGGAATTGGGGATTATGATTGCCCTTGGGATTGCCGCGCAGGATGTGCCTGAGAATATTGCTACTATTGTTCCTTTATACGGTTTAACTAAAAAAAGGATGAAATCCTTTATCATTATTGTTGGAACAATTCTCTTTGAAGTGTTTGGTTTTATCGTTGGCTACTATTTTTTAAAGGGGGGTTCACTATTTCTTTTAGGGAGTTCTCTGGCAATGGCAGCTGGTTTTATGGCCTATATCTCTATAGATGAATTAATTCCGGCTGCTAAAATAAAGGAAAACCCGAAGATAGCTTTCGCGAGCCTTGCTTTAGGGGCAGTATGCTCTTTAGCACTTAGTTTTTAAAAATTGAATGAAGAGTAAAATGTTGAAAGAAAGTATTATTTGGAAATATCGCGACAAAAGATGAAAAAAAGACGTTTATGTTGACTAAGCAAAAACTTAAAAATGCTTTTATGAATTTATCATTAGACAGGCTGTTTAAATATAAAAAACAATAGAGGTTTAAGATGCCAGTAAATACTGCCAAAAAGATTTCAACAAATAAAGAAGTTAAGGCGAAAATATTAGAGCTCTACGATGATGTATTTACTCATAATGGCTATGGTGAGATTAAAGTGGAAGTACGTATTTTGCGCCGTGGGCAGAAGGAAGTAATCATTCACTGCGGCAAACAGTACCGGTTTGTGGTGAACTACATAAAAGCATAAACATGCAAGGGGAAAAAATAAGATAGAAGTTTTATAAATCTCTATAATAACGTATAACTTGTGCACTTGTGTTCTTGTGACTTGCGCACTTTTTTGAGGGGGTGATGTGAAAAGAAGAAAATTTGAATCCTGTCAGCAAGATGCTGAAGGAGTATGTATACTATTAAAAAATTAACGAATATACGCGAGAAGGACTTAGCGGGTAAGT
>DAOVNW010000073.1 GCA_030630095.1 Candidatus Omnitrophota bacterium | reverse complement strand
TCTTTTTGAAAGACATACTCTTATTATCCATAAATTTCTTTTTTTGTAAATCCCTTTAGAAAAATTTATTCGCCTCCGCCAAAATACTCCGTGGCTTGCCACGGAGATAAATGGAGGCGAACCCGTCGAAGCTTTAGCGTAGGCGGGTTCTCGGCTATGACGAATTCCGCTTGATACCCTGCGGCTTGCCGCAGGGAGCTTCATTACCTAACGGAAAGGCAATACTAAGTTTGAATCAGCAAAATCTCGTGAAATTTATCCTTTATCTTTTTAAAACGAATACTCTTCTTTCCCAGATAAGCTTCAATCTTAGAAAGGCCGATAATGGTTGCCGTATGGACCCTGCCTTCATCAGAATGGATTTTAGCTATTAAATCAAGCCCCTCTTTTGAAAAATCGGATAACAAAATCCTGCCTTTTAATTTTAAAATTCTAAAGAGTTCGCTAACCGCCTTTAGGGGCATCTTGAGGTGATGCATAAGACAAACACACACAATTATATCAAAGCTTTCATCTTTAAAATTTGAAGCCTCAATATCATCAATCTTAAAATCAACTTTATCTTCCAAGCCGTAGTAAGCAGTATTCAGCCTGGCAAATTTCTGTTCTTCTCTGGATATATCCGCGCTCACTAAAGAATAACCGGCCTTAGCCAGAGCAAGGCTCATATGCCCTTTACCTGTACCGGCATCTAATATCCTGCCATATAAAGGTGAAACTTGTTTTAAAAAAAATTCGCGGCTCTTTAAGGTATCGTAGCCGTAGCCTTTATATAATTTAAGCCGCTCCATGTAAAGTTTGTGGTTTTCCGCCGCTTTTTTATCCATCTATATCCGCCGCCTTTACCTCCATTAAAAATTTACTCTTGAGATTGAAAATTATCCTCTTGCCATGCGCGCCCCGCATTTAGGGCAAGTTAGCTCATAACATGGTTTGCCGGCTTGATGGACAAGTTTACCATCACATTTAGGATTTGGGCAAATACAATCTCCGCCCGGCCCCGCGCCGGGCTTGCTGCCACCCATACGGCCTCTACCCACGCCGCCGCCTCGACCCATTCCTCTTCCTGTACCTGCTCCCTGGCCTCCCGGCCCCGTACCGTCTCCAAATGGCATTTAAATTACCTCCTTAATGAGGGCATCTGTTATGGAACACGTAGTGTGAACATAACTGATACGCCCGAATTAATTCCGCCGAGAGTCGCAAAATTGTCGAAGAGAATTTTGAGACATCTTTCGAGACGGAACCCTCCTTATTTATGTTAACTCCGAAGCTTAAAGGTAAATTGTCGAACCCTCCGCAATTTCTTCGAAATCCGGAGGACTTAATCCCGGAAATTCTCCGAATTCCACGGGGGAGAACTTTACCTTTGCTTAAGCAAGGAGTCTATTAACTTCCCCCCATACCAAACTTTGAACCCACACTGGGATCTGTTGTTTCTTTATACTCGCCCGTTTTAAACTTTTCCACCGCTTCTTTAATTGTTCCGGTTAGACCTGTGATAACTTTAATTCCGGCCGCTTGTAGTGCCTGAAAAGCGTTGGGGCCGACATTACCTGACAAAAGAGCCTGAACACCTTTATCAGCCACCAGTTGAGCTGACCTGATACCGG
Source organism: Candidatus Omnitrophota bacterium (assembly GCA_030630095.1). GTDB lineage: Bacteria > Omnitrophota > Gorgyraeia > JAGLLT01 > JAGLLT01 > JAGLLT01. The sequence continues at coordinate 3,817 of DAOVNW010000073.1, read as the reverse complement.
CTCCTCCCGCAGAGGCAGCATTAGAGTTATCTACCGCCTCAAACTCCATACTATCACTATCTACAAAAATAAAATACCGGCATCTACCGAATCTAGGATCAACCTGGCAATCCAGATTATCCCCCTGCGCGCTAACACAAATTTTCATATTGTTATCTCCTTAATGAGCACATAATTTATGACATCCGAAGGATGACATAAATTATTTGTGCGAATTAACTCCGAAGCTTAAAGGTAAATTGTCGAAGAGAATTTACCTTTGTTTAAGCAAGGAGTCTGCTAACTTCCTTAATTAATTCCGCCGAGAGTCGCAAAATTGTCGAACCCTCTGGAATTTCACACTGTTAAATTCCGAGGACTTAGTCCCGGGAATTCTCCGAATCCCACGGGGGAGAACTTTTGAGACATCTTTCGAGACGGAACCTTCCTTATAACTCCTTCCTTCTTATCATGCAACTTTTAACACTACTCCGGATGGTCACACTCAGACTTTTCCACACCATAGCCTCTACCCTCGCCCGGCTCGCAAATATTAGCGCCTGACTCAAGACTGCCTGCTATCAGGTTATTTACAACTTCATCAATTGAGCCGCTTATGCCGGTTATTGTTTTAATACCAGCCTCATCAAATAAAAGCTGAGCTCGCTGACCCATACCGCCGCAGACAATACAATCAATCCCCATATTTTTGAAATACTCCGGCAAATAACCGGGATGATGCCCCGGGTTTTCTATTGTTTCTTTTTTTATAAGCTGGTTATTTTCGATTTCTACAATAGTGAATTCCGGACAACGCCCAAAGTGAAGCGCCGCCTGGTTATTGTCGGTTGAAATAGTTACTTTCATCTTTTACCCTCTTTGATTTTTCCACGTAAAAACCCCGCGGATAAAGGAAAAACAGCCAGACTGCTTTTCCTTTATCCTTTTAAAGCTATCACTTTTTAGACTCTTTAGACGCAGATTCCAGTTCACTAATTCGTTTATTAACGGCTTTGATCTCTTCCTGCATCGCGCTGCTTTGCTCTCTAAGCATTTCCGCCTCCTGTTGAGGAGTCATCTGTGGATTATACGGATTTCCGTAAGACGGTCCGTAATAATTTTCCGCGTACGGTACTCCGTATGGATATGCCCACCGCCCCCAACCTCGGCCTCGGCCCCAGCCACGGCCAAATCCCAAACCTCTTCCGGAAATCGGGTTAGCATAACCTGGCGCGGGATAACCGGCACAGTAACCCGCGGCGCGGCCTGTCATCGGCCCCATCCCCATAGGGCCCGTTCCGTCACCTCTTGGCATAATCTGTCACCTCCTTTTTGCACTTTTCGCAAACACCGTAAAAACGTGTTTGATGCTCGCGTATCTCAAATTTGTATTTTTTTGAAAGTTTCTTTTTAATACTTTCTAAATAACCCCTTTCATATCCTGTAAATTCCGCGCAGTCAATTATTTTTAAACAAACTCTACATATCAGGTGATGATGAGATATTAAAGCACCCTGATCTTTTATCAGTTCATAGCGCGTCCTGCCGTCACCAAAGTCAAACTTCATTACCATTGCCCCGCTAATCAGCATCTCCAGGGTTCTATAAACCGTAGTTAGCCCGATAGCCGGATAAACCTGGTGAACTCTGTGAGAAATCTCCTCCGCGCTAAGATGCTTAGATGAACGGCTCAACACCTCCAGAATCCTCTGCCTTGGAAGCGTAAGGCGGCAGCCATACCCTCTAATCCTTCTATGAAACCAATGAGGCCCCCGGGGCATAAATCTACTCCTTATTGAAAATGGTTTTCATTACCAATTAAAGTATAGCATTGAACAAGCGGCGTGTCAAGCAGAAAATCGAAGGGTTAAAATATCGGTTCTCTTATGTCCCAGCTACTATCAAAAGCAGGCCCATTGTAAAGGCCATGATGCCCCAGATACGGCAGCTATCTGTCGGCAGGGAGAGCCACCAGTTGATGAGGAATTTAATTTTGTCATGGGCGGCAAAGATAAAAAAGAAACCTTTTAAAAGGGCGATGATACCGATAAGTACAATAAATAAACTCATCTTAGCGCCGCTGCTTGCCAGAAGAAACAGCAAGCCTATTATCGCTGTTACCACCCCGAGAGGCTTGTAGTTTTTCAGGCTTAGCAATTTTGTCATTTTTTTCTTAAAAACGGCAGGAAAGAGAATAAGCATTACTCCCATAAACATAGCATACAACCCAAAAAATATAATAAACCAATTCATATCATCCTCCTTTGTTTAAAAAAGGTTCAACGTGGACCAAAACAGATTTTACCGCCGGAAGGTTTTCTAAAATGTTCCTTTTAACTTTAGAAGCTATGGCGTGAGATTTCAGCACGTTTAATTCAGGGTCAACCTCGATATGGATATCAACTAAAAAATCAAGGCCGGATTTCCTGGCTAATAAGGTCTCGATATGCTTCACCCCTTCAACCCCGCCGGCGGCCTCTTCAATTTGTCTGACGACTTTAGGATCAAGGGGCGCGTCCATCAACTCCGAGGCGGCCTTCAAATATATCTTTACAGCGACAAATATTATCATTACAGCGACAATCATCGCGCCTATTCTATCCAAAATCTGCCAGGAGCCGCCTCCTAACAGAGAGCCTCCTATAGCAGCCGCGACGACAATAGACGATAAAGCATCCGAGCGGTGATGCCAGGCATCAGCCGTTAAAGAGGTGCTCTTTAATTTTTTTGCCAACTGTATTTTATAACGAAACATCGTTTCTTTAAATAAAATGGAAAAGAGCACTACCCACAAGGTAGCCGGGGCGGGCAATCCGGTAACTTCCCCGCGCGCCAGAGAGACAGCCGCCTTAAAAAACATAACACCGGCACAGGCTATTAATAAAAAAGAAACGGTAAGACAAACAATGGGCTCTGCCTTGCCATGGCCATAAGGATGACTTTCATCTTTAGGCTTCGAAGCAATAACCAGACCGAAAAATACCGCCAATGAAGAGCCAATGTCCGAAAGGGAATGGAAGCCGTCCGCTATCAGAGCCATACTTCTGCCGAAAAAACCTGTCCCGATTTTCAGCAAAGAAAGAAAAAGGTTTCCTAAAACCCCTACCCATGCCCCTTTTTTTGCCTGGCTATAAGCATTATGGCTTGGACTCTTCTTCAAAAAACTCATCGTTCATCTGCTAATGATTTTCTTCTCATCTTTTTCATCCAGGTTTTTGGAGAAAGAAGTATCAGAACGGGAATAATTTCAAGACGGCCTAACCACATATTTAAGATAAAGAGTGCTTTGCTCAGGACGTTCATATCCGGCCTGGTAATACCAACTGAGAGGCCGACGGTTCCCTCAGCGGAAGCAACCTCAAAAAGTGAATCTACAAAGTTAAAGTTCTCCAAATACATAAGGGCTAAGGTCGAAAAAAACAGTATTAACATATAGGCGGTTACAAAACCCATTACTACACTGAGCGTGTTGGGTGATATCTCCACCCTTTCAACTTTAAGTGAGATTTTCGCTTCTTCCGGCAAGGCCCTCTTCCAGACAAGCCATCTCAAAGCGCTTAATAAAACAATAAACCTCAGAATCTTAATGCCTCCCGTTGTCGAACAGGTACTGCCGCCGACAATCATCAGGAGGATAGTAATGTATTTACTCTTATCAGAGAGGCCCGCCATATCCACCGTATTGAAACCTGTCTGAGTTATAGAAGTAACACTTTGAAATAATGCCGGAACAAGGTTCTTGAAATAGAACCCAAAGCCCAGAAAGAACAGGCAGGCAGCCAGCGCCGTCAGAATAAACAGAACTCTTACCTGTATGTCCCTGAAAAAATGACTTACC
>DAOVNW010000019.1 GCA_030630095.1 Candidatus Omnitrophota bacterium | reverse complement strand
TTCAGCCAGATTCAAAAATAACTGGCCGCTTTTAGAAATCTCCATTAACTTCTCGTCATCAGCATCAAGGAGATTAATCTCGATAAGGCTGAATTTATATTTGGGAAGCTCTTTTTTAAGATACGGTTCTTTTGAGTAGATTTCTTTATTTACGCGGATGTGCTGAATAAGTTTGTTAAAAAAGGCCTTCTCGGCAATATACCTGGCCTGCTTTGTGTCTATGTCGCCCTTGACAAGATACTGCTTGGCGGTCTTTACATCTTCAAGCGACTCAATGCCTAAATCCAATACAGCCTTTTTTATACTGGCCTCCCAGGGATCCATAACCCCCGAATTTTGGACAACTTCAACCACCTTTACTCCGCCTTCAATAACACCTTTTTCGATATCCGGCCGGCTATAATACTTGTACTCCTGAATAATCTTGTCAACGAGGATATTATCCGCGATATTCTTTACATCGCTTTCTTTTAAATCTCCATAAAGGATATAGACCTGCTTTACCCTGACCTCTTTTACCCCCTCAATCCCCAGGTCATTAATATCCTTTTTAGCCGCGTCACCCGCCGCGTCAAAAACACCGGCTTTATTCTCTACCTCAACTCTCCAAAACATATGATTACCTCTTATTTAAATGCAAAATGCAAAATGCAAAAGTCAAAATGACAATGTAAAATTCAAAATAAATCAGTGTGTTTTTAGTTTTAAACTATGGTTTTTAGCTTTGCGCTCTACGCTTTACGCTTCCTCGTTTGTAATTTTTATTTTTAGTTTTAAGCTATCGTTTTTAGCTTTGCGCTTTACGCTTTACACTTATATGATTCCCACTCTTTTAAATATCTTATCAACATATCTCAAGTAGTACTTATAATCAAAAAACCTATCTATCTCCTTAGGCCCAACATAAGATAAAAACTTCTTATCCTTTAACAGGACATCCTTAAAGGGCGCCTTCTTTTCCCACGCGTAAAGGGCTGACTTTTGTATCAGGTCATAAGCTGTCTTTCTGGTAAGGCCCTTTTCCTGGATAAGATAGAGCATCAGCCTTTGAGAAAATATCAGCCCCTGAACTTTTTCAAGGTTGAATATCATCTTATCGGGATAAACAATTAAGTTATCCACGATATAGGTCATTTCAGAAAGCAAATAATCAAGCAACATGGCGGCATTAGGTAAAATAATCCTCTCAGCTGACGAGTGGCTTATATCTCTTTCGTGCCATAGGGCAACATTGTCAAGAGCCACACCCACATAGCCCCTTAATACCCTGGCCAGCCCGCAGACTCTTTCACTTCGTACAGGATTTCTTTTATGCGGCATAGAAGAGGAACCCTTCTGGCCTTTTGAAAAATACTCCTCCGCCTCAAGAACATCAGTCCTCTGTAAGTTTCTCACCTCAAGGGCTATCTTCTCCAATGAAGCGCCAACTATTGCCAGTGTTGAAATATATTGAGCATGCCTGTCTCTTTGTAAAACCTGGGTCGAAATAGCCGCGGCCTTTAAACCCAGTTTTTTTAAGGCCTTATCCTGCGTGTCAGGGCCTAAGTGTGAAAATGTTCCAACAGAACCCGATATCTTGCCCACACCAACAATATCCCTGACATCATTAAGGCGCTTGAGGTTTCGTTTAGCCTCCTCATAATAAAGAGCCATCTTAAGGCCAAAGGTTGTCGGTTCGGCATGTATGCCGTGCGTCCTTCCGGCGCAAACCGTATTTTTATATTTTATGGCCTTTTTTTTCAAAACCTTCATAAGGCCTTTTAAATCATTTATTAGTATATCTACAGCTTCCCTAAGCTGTATAGCCTGTCCCGAATCAACTACATCGGTGGAGGTAAGCCCCCAGTGGATATACTTACCTGCCGCGCCCACATAAGACGAGACATTATTCACAAAGGCCGCCACATCATGCCTGGTAATCTTTTCCAGCTCTTTAATTTTTACAGCGTTAAATTTAGCCTTTTTCTTTATGATAAAGAAGTCTTTTTTTGGTATAACTTTTTTTTCTGACAGAACCTCACAGACAGCCAGTTCCACCTCAAGCATCTTCTGAAGCTTATTATCCTCACTCCAAACATCCCGCATTATCTTTCGCGAATATCTTGCTATCATCTGCTTACCTCATACGCTTGAACTTCATTTAAAAACAACTACATCTTAACAAATAAAAATAAACGCGTCAATAATATTCAGCGAACCCTTATTAAGGCCTCTGCCGCATCTAAGTGTTCTTCTATTTGCCCGAAGGCCTTTGGCTTAAGAACTTCTTTAAATGACAGGGCTTCCTTAAAGCAGGAGGCCGCTTCTTCGGCTTTTCCTTTTTTCAGATAAATACTTCCCAGCGTATCCAGATAATACGGCCTGTTTTTCGAATTAAACTCCAAAGCACAGAGGGCATACTCCTCGGCCTTATCCAGATCACCTCCGCTCTCAGACAAACAGTAAGCCAGATTATTATAGGCGTCGGCATACTTATCATCCCGGACGAGCGCCGTTTCATAAAAGGATATAGCCCTTTGATAATTATTCTCAAGGAGGTAGGTATTAGCGAGGTTAAAGGGATAAGCGGGATTGTCCTTTTCTTCATCGCCCGCCTTCCGGTAATAAACCCTGGCTTTATCCAGTTCTCCGCTTTTCTCATACAAAAGGCCTAACCTGTTTAAGTGATAAGCGTCAACCTCCCAGCCAACCTTCTCCGGCGGACAGACTACCAGCATCCAGTTGCCGGCGTCCCGCCACTTTCTGCTAAAGGCGGAATAAGATATAAGCTCCGGTTCATCCTTTCCCGAATAAACAAGAACAACTTCCCTGCTGTCATCATAACCAAAAACAACCAGATAATGGTACTTCCTAATCAAAGGCAAAACCTTCTGCATTACAATAACCGGAATACCCTCTCTAATCCTATCGCCCAATTCATACAGGTCAGCCTTACGGCTCTGGGCAAAGTGCCCTCTTTCAAAAGCAAAATTTTCCAAATCAAAGGTAAGGGTTCCTTTTATACCGCCAAGATATATCGAACGGGCTATTTCGTCCTGCGATACTTCATCTTCCCAAAAACGCAGGACGCCGGCCAGCGCCGCCGGGCCGCACCAATTCTTCTTCTGCTCAAAAAAAAGAAGGCCATCAATATAATGGCCTTCATCTTTATTACTATCTAAATCACCTTTTATAATCGCGAAGTTATAAGCGGTACAGCCGCACAAAACAGCCATACACAACAACGCGCTGAGATAAACTCGAGAAGCGGGTTTCACAATTTTCTTAACTATTTTTTTCTATCTTAACACTGCGGTCTGTAAAATATAAAAATCCAATAAAAATAAGTAGGCATATTAAAAGCCCAACAACCAGCCCCGTCCCGCCGCCCGCCTTCTGGACAGAATCAATCTTCGCCGCCAGTTTGTGAACCTGATACTCATCCATAGTATCAAGCCTGCTTTCAATCTCACTCGCCGACAGTCCCAGTTTCGCCAGCCTCTCAACCACCGCCTCTTCTTCCAAAAACTTAGTAATCGTTTCCAAGTCGCTCCGGTGAGCCGCGGATATACCCGCCCCGCCGGATACAGAATTAACCGGCATAGCAAAAACATTCACCGGCAAACACCCCAAAACCAAAGCTGCACCAAACATAAAAAAATAAACCCCCTTTACTTTCAGCATCCTTTTAAAAATCATTTTCTTTTCTCCTTAATAAGGGCATTACTTACAGAGCGTCAGCGAATGTAAGTAATCAGCCCGAATTAATTCCGCCGAGAGTCGCAAAATTGTCGAACCCTCTGGAATTTCACACTGTGAAATTCCGAGGACTTAGTCCCGGGAATTCACCGAATTCCACGGGGGAGAACTTTTGTGACATCTTTCGAGACGGAATCTCACTTCCCAAAAATCATCTTTACAGAAACAGCTAACATAAACAACCCGAATATTCTTTTCAGCATAACATCAGGAACGCGCTCCACAAAACTGGCGCCTATAAAACCGCCCACAAAAAAACCCATAGCAATAAACATAGCCACAGCTATACTAACGTGTCCGTGGGAATAATACTTTAAAGCGGCGAGTAGTCCTATGGGAAGTATCATCGCGGCAAGAGTAGTCCCCTGGGCTCCATGCTGGCTAAACCCAAAAAAGTAAATCAACGCGGGCACCATAACAATTCCGCCCCCAATACCCAAAAGCCCGCTCAATATCCCCGCCACCAAACCCACCACAACAAAAAGATAACTACCCAAAACAACCTCCCCCCGCTCTTATCAAACATTAGATTACTATAAAAACAACGTCACGTCAAGAGGTTATAGTTAATGCAAAAAAGGGGTCAAAAAGTGCAAAAAAGGGGTCAAGTCTCGACTTGACTACACCTTTGCTTTAAATCATAAAACAACTTCTTAATCTTATCATTAGATTTACATTTTCGTTTTATTCGTTCATAGTACTTCGCGGCGCTTTTGTAGTTGATTCCACCAAATATTTGTGCAATCTTACCATAAGACAATCCACTACATTCCCTTGCAAGCCCAATGGCCATTATTCTTGCATTATTCTTTTTTCCCCTTATTGATGAATACAAATTCTTTTCTTCAATCTTAAACGCTTTGATAACTTCTTTTTTTATATTTTTAATTTTTAATTCATCATTGATTTGTTTTGCTTGTGGGATCTCTCCTGACATATGTTGGCCATGTAAATATTTCATTTTTATATCATCCATATACGCTTCATCACCAAAAATAATTGCCTGCATGGCTTTCTTGCTTTTATCTTGTAAAAATTCTTCAAGCTCGTCATCATTTTTTTTCATGAAATTGATATATGCCTTTTTTAAATCTTTTTGTCCTTTAAACTGAGTTTTTAGCAAACCTAAGAATTTTAACCACTCATTTTCCTCTTGCCTTATAAAATTATTATGACTCGAAAAAGCATAATCGCTATTTTTTTTAACAACTCCGGCTTTAACAGGATTATTATGAGCATATCTTATTAATCGCAACAAATAACCGCCTTCTTGAACAACTATTGCCTTATATCGCCCTTTAAATAATGGGCCGTCGTGTTTATATCGTCTATTAAAAACTTGCGTATAAACACCATTGATCTGTCTCATAAAATCAGATAAATTAGCATTCGGCGTATGGACTAATAAATGATAATGATTAGTCATCAAACAATATGACGCAATACTAACTTCATATAATTGGCATGTTTCTTTTAGTGTTCTTAGGAAGGCTTTATAATCATTTTTATCTAAAAATATATCCCTTTTATCTTGTCCACGATTTATAACGTGGTAATAAGCTCCTTCAAATAATATACGTAGTGGTCTGGCCATTTGTTTTGATTAATTGTTATTGAGTACACTTAATTGCTATTGGAAGGATTATATCAAACTATCAACATGTAGTCAAGTCGAGACTTGACCCCCTTATTGTCAAGGGAAAAATGGATAAGCGTGAAAATTAAAAATAGAGCCGGTTTAAAGATTAGCTAAAAACTGTTTTATCTGATCGTGATTGCCGGCTAATATGGCAATACACTTTTCACCTTCTTTCCTTATTACAACACGGATATTTGCTTCCACGCCGGTTTCATAATATGGTTTCCTTAACTGCTTATAAAAGAACCGCGGGGTTATCTTTTGTGCTTCCAACAAATTACAGTTGCTGGAATAATAGACAGTTAAGGCTTCTAATATCAACCCAACTACCTTTTTTTTGTTCATAGCTCAGTGCTTTAAGGCTCCTTCTAAAAGATGGCCGAAAATAAAGATACAAAGGCACTGATTAAACCTTTGCTTTCTTCAGTTTATTGATGAACCCTTTTGTTACGTGTTTCTCTTTCCCTTTCTCTCTTAATGCCAGGGCTTCTAATTTTTTATATTCCTCTTCTGTGAATACTTTTTCTTTTATCTCAAGAGGAACAAGCTCTATCCTGTTCTTAGAAATCTTTATGTCAAACATAGAGCCTTTCTTTAAACCCAGAGCATTTGTTATTTTTTTAGGTATCGTTATTTGATGTTTTGCTGTCATTGTAATCGTCATCTTATCTCACCTCCATAATAAATATACCATAAAGTAAGGAAATCGTCAAGGACGAAAGTAAGGAAAAAAGGGCGGGGAGGAATGGCCGACTTCTTCCTTTCAACTCCCCTGCTTGAGCCAGGTCATTATGCCGGCGGCGGCGATAAGGAGGGGCATGGCAAAAAGGACAACGGCTACTACGCGTTTTTGTTTGCTCGTCAAATCAAGCTGACCGATTTTAATTGCCTTACGATCGATAGAAATCCTGTAATCCAAATCTGAAAGCCAACTGATAGAATTTAACCCCATCTCGGCATTGCTGTATTTATTGAGAAAAGCATTGGATAAAAAGTCCGCGTCAGTAAAGACAATGATGCGTGTATCTGTATCCGCCCGCACAAGGATATCGGAAACCCCATCTTCCCCTCTTGGTTCCCAGATAACAACCGCAATGGGAACAGGGCCCGGCCTGTCCACCCCCTCATCAAATTGGACATGCAGAGTCCTATCGGTCTCACCCCAACTGCTTTCTTTTGAAGCAGTTAAAACCAAAGGGGCCACTCTAACTGATTCACGCCGATCATCTAAAACTGAAATCGAACGGGGGCGGATATAAAAAGTATAATCCAAATTTTTGACAATAGCCTTGTGCGGCGGGTAATTACGGGTAGCCGGACACCCCACATCCTTACCTATATGATTAGACAAATCTACAACAATATCATCAGCTATCCTTACTCCCCAATATTCCAGAATGTTATTCAAAGAAGGATTTTTGCGCTTCTCCTCATCTGTAAGCGGCTTATCGGGTGAAGCAAGAGGAGTATTTTCTATTAAAAAAAAGGCATCTCCGCCTTTTTTTAAATAACCCTTGATAATCTCATCCTCTTCTTCTGTTAGGGGATTTCGAGGGCCGGCAACGATAAGGATATTACAGTCATCCGGAATTTCCTTTTTGATGCCCAACATTACTGTTTTTGTTTCTACATTATTAGCGCTTAGCATTTCCCTTAAAAGGCTCAAGCCATTCTCGTCCTCGCTAAAAACATCGTATTCACCATGGCCGGTTAAAAAGTAAACAACGCGTTTATCTCTCGCCACCCGCATAATGGCATTAGTTAATTGCTCCTCAGATAACAGCTGCTCTGTAAAATCAATATCCCTGCGCTCACTTCCTGATATAACTATAACTTTTCTTTCTTCTCCGCTTATCACACTGCCGAATTGGGCGGCATAGCCAATCCGCACGATAGGATCAATGATTTCGGTTTTGATTTTTCCTTTAGACTGCCTCTCATACTCTTTAAATAAATCATCCAGGTACTTTGGCGGTATCCCTACATGAAAGGCTATTACCTTAACTTCCTGTTTGATATCTTTTATAATCGCGGTAGTACTTCGGGTCAAGGTGTGCTGTTTGGCCTTTGTTATATCCCAGCGCGTATTATAGCGATAGGCTAAATAATTAACTCCCGCCAAAAAGATCAGGAGAGACACAGCCGCAAGCACAATAAAGCCGTATCTTTGCCATTGAAAGGCCCTCTTTGATCCACGGGTAAATCTTTTTAACTCAAAAAGACAAATCAAAATACTAACCAAACCGGCTAAAGAAATAAAAATAGTCAATTTGCTGAAATGACTTTCTATATACGCGGCCCCCAGTCCGCACAAAAGACAAACAGCTCCTATTCCGAATAACCAGGATGGCTTTATGAGTTTTCTATTTAACGCCATAATCGATTCTCAATACTAAGTCTCGTGAATACAATACAAACAAAAATGCCGCTTATATAATACACCAAATCCGCCGTAGTAATAATACCCGCGGTAAGGTTCCCGGTGTGGCTCCAGATGGCAATATATCGAATCACGATTTCCGCCCAGCCGCTGAAATACTTAATAAAACCTATTGAAAAGTACAATAAAAACAAGACCGTGTAAGAACTAATGGCGGCGACAATCTGATTCTTTGTCCAGGAAGAGATTAATATGCCAATGGCAATAAATAAGGCGCCCTCCAGCCAAATACCCAAATATCCTGCTAATATAGTCAGACGGTCAGGCTGGCCAAAAAATTCGATAATAAAATAATAGCTTGATGTTATCCCGATAATAATAGTGAAAAACACCAAACTGCCCAAATATTTACCAAGAACAATTGCTGTATTTGTCGTAGGAGTGGTCATTAAGAATTCCATAGTTCCGGAAAGCTTTTCTTCCGCGAATATTTTCATAGTCAGAAGCGGTACAATGAAGATAAACAAAAATTCCATACATTTAAACACGTCGCGTAAATCAGCTTCTCTGTCCCCGTCAATAATCAGGAAAAAAAATATGTTAAAAACGGAAATAGTAACAATTAAGACAATATAGGCGATAGGAGACTTAAAATAGGCTTTTAGTTCTTTTTTGGCAATAGCAAAAATCTTCTTCATTGCTCCTGATTCTCCTTAGCCAGATGCAGTTTTAAGAATATATCCTCAAGGTCAGAATTGAATTCCTTCAGGAGATCTTTTAAAGTTTTGTCGACAACAACTTCACCGGCCTTAATAATTAAAACCCTATGGGCGATCTGCTGAATCTCTGAGAGGATATGCGTGCTTAATATAACGGTTCTTTCATATTCCAAACTTTTGATAAGACCGCGCACTTGTATAATTTGGGTCGGATCCAGGCCGATTGTCGGTTCATCCAATATTAAAATTTCGGGATTATTGATTATGGCCTGGGCAATACCCACCCTTTGCTTATACCCCTTAGAAAGAATGCTGATGATTTTATGTTGAACACCTTTGAGGCGGCACTCTTCTAAAACCTTATCTATCTGAACACACTGCTGTTTAGCCGGGACGTCTTTTAGCCGCGCGGCAAACTTAAGGTAATCTCTTACCGTCATATCAGAATAAAGCGGCGGCGTTTCAGGTAAATACCCTATTTTTTTGCGAACAGTCAAAGAGTTCTTAGACACCTCCTGCCCGCCAATGAAAACCTGGCCGGATGTGGGTGGAAGATACGAAGTCAAAATGCGCATAATGGTGGTTTTGCCGGCGCCATTCTGCCCCAAAAAACCAACAATCTCCCCTTTATTGATTTCAAATGAGACATTCTTTAAAGCCTGAAGCTCTCCGAAATATTTAGTAACGCTTTTAGCAACAATCATAAATTAAATACTCTTTCTCCGGGATACATTTCCCGCGGAATTTATTGTATTAGACTTTACCACTTTTCTAGAATTAATTCAATAAAAACAGTCACTATTTGGGGGTCAAATTGCGTGCCGCTTCCCGTTTTAAGCTCTTCTATAGCTTCTTTAATAGAAAGGGGGGATTTGTACACGCGGCCGGCGGTCATAGATTCAAAAGCATCCGCGACTGATAGAATACGGGCGTAGAGAGGAATTTCTTCCGCTTCTAAACCATCCGGATAACCACTTCCGTCATAGCGTTCATGATGATGGCGAACCATTTTTTGTTCAATACGCAAAAGCCTAAAATTCTCAAGTATTTTTTCACCAATTACGGGGTGCTTCTTTAACGCTTCCCAATCTTCCCGGCTGAGCTTCGTCTTTTTTTGCAGAATAACATCGCTAATCCCCACTTTCCCGATATCGTGAAGCAAACAAGTTTGCCTTATTACATTTATTTGTTCTTTAGAAAGCTCTAACTTATCGGCAATGGCTATAGCATATTCGGTAGTCCACTTAGAATGTCTTTTAAGATAGGGATCTTTAGCCTCAATGATCTCAGTTAAAACCTGAATGGCTTCCATGAAGTTTTCACTCAAAATCTCATCTACTGAAATCGGCTTTTTTTTTACTCTTCCTTTTTTCTCCATACTCTTCGACAAAGCCTTCTTTATCACTTCCTGCATATGATACATGTCAACCGGTTTAGCAACAAAGTCTTCAGCGCCAAATTTTAAAGCCTCAACCACCGCCTCATGCGTATCTACTGCCGTCAAGATAATCACCGGCAAAAAGGGATTTGTTTTTTTTACCCTTTTTAAAACTTCTATCCCGCTTAAGTCGGGCATTTTTACATCCACTATAAGCAGAGAAAAGGAGGAATCTTTTTTGAGTAACCTCAGGCACTCATTGCCGCCGTCAGTCGTGGTTACTTCGTACTCATCACTTAACATCATTCGCAATGACTCTCTGATTCCAAGTTCGTCATCAACTACCAGTATGCGTTCGTTCATAATATTCCCTCTCGCTTTAAGTTTCACCCTTGATAACCGGAAGGTCTATCCAAAATACTGTACCCTCCCCTAATTTAGAATTCACTCCGATAAAAC
>DAOVNW010000159.1 GCA_030630095.1 Candidatus Omnitrophota bacterium | reverse complement strand
GAGTTTTTCTCTACAACCAAACCTCTTGGGGCTAAGATTATTTCTAATTTGAATAAAGTGGAAAAATCCCAGGCAAAAAAAGTGAGCGCCGATGAGCATATCAGCCGTTATCACGGTAATATGCGGATATTAAAAAAGACGAAAAACGACATTGCTCAATTAGAAAAGCTTGTCATTCAATCGGGAAGCACGTCCCCTGTAACCGTTGTGATGATAGAAAAGGGAGAGCGAATCAGGCCTAAAGGCTATGAAGGCATAGAACTAATTGCCAGATCCATTTTCAAGGGCAAAGCGCCGACCCCGGCTACTACATGGAAGGTTGTCTGGACAATAATCGGTTTTTTGGCAATAGTGAGCATTTTGTTTTTTATGTTACAATTCGTACAGCGAAGGCATGTTGTCTTTGATAAACTCACAGGTGTGTTTAACAGAGAATACGCGGTTGAAAAGCTTGAAGAAGAGTTAAATGTTAGCAGGCACGCGAATACCAAATGCTCCCTTTTAATGATGGATCTGGACAAGTTTAAGAATATCAATGACGAATATGGCCACGCTGTCGGGGATTCCGTTTTAAGAGAGTTTGCTGTGTTTGTTAGAAAGTGCCTGCGTAAAAGCGATATAGTGGGCAGGTATGGCGGCGATGAGTTTATAGTTGTCCTGTCTTCCGCCGATAAGAAACACGCGCTCGAAATTGCCGAACAGATAAAAACATCAGTAGCGGAGCATGACTTTAAAATCAAGAATAAGACGTTAAAGATAACATCCAGTATCGGGCTGATTACCTATCCTGAGGACAGTACTATGGTCGCGGATATGCTTCTTAGGGTTGACGCGGCTATGTATCAGGCAAAGAGTAGAGGCGGAAACGCTGTAGTGGAAGTTACGCGTGTTTAAAGTATCCATTGTCGATTATAAAGAGGTCATATTTGACGGCAAGGCAAAGAGTGTTATCCTGCCCGGGGATAACGGAGTATTTGAGATATTGGATTTTCACCATCCTATCGTAAGCCTTCTTAAGGATGGTAATGTTGCTGTAGACGGAATTAATTTTCCCATAGGTAAAGGGATTGTCAGGTTTCATAATGGTGAACTTGTCATACTTGTAGAAATGTAATATGCGGAATTTTATTATAATATTAGTGATGTTCGTAACGATATTGGGGCCTTCAGCCGTTATTGCCGTGATTGGATACGCGAGTATACGCGCTTTAGGAAGAAATCCGTCTGCCGCGCCGAAAATTCTTTTGGCAATGATTATAGCGCTTATATTCGCGGAGGCAATAGCTATTATAGCCTTACTCGTATTATTTCAGTTGTTTGGAAAATGATCGTTTTTTTGGGGTATTTATGCTAATAATTCAGATGATTGTAATTCAGGTAATAACTTTTATGGCGCTGGTGTTTATTTTGAAGAAACTTATGTACACTGAGGCGTCTAAAGAACTCAAGAGGCTTCAGCGTTTAACCCAGGAAAGCGCGAGGAAAGTGGAGGAGTTGGCAAGGAAAACAGAAGAATCTGAGAAACAGTGTAAGGAAAAATTGTCTAACGCTGAAAGAGAGGCAAAAAGTTTAACAATTAAGGCGTATGACGAAGCAGAGAAAGTAAAAGAAGAAATGTTAGAAAAAGCGAGACGGGAATCCGAACGTATAATAAGGGTAGCGTCTAACGCTAAAAAGAAAATCCGCCAGGAAGCGGTTCTCCGGATGCGGGAGAAATTACCGGAATTAGGCTCGCGGATTTTTAAAGACGTTCTTTTCCCCGCGGCGCGGGAGGTGACTCATCAGGAATTAATTAGAGAAGTAACCAGCGAGATAGAAAAAATAGAAAAGTCAAGGTTTGATTTTAAAATAGACAAAGGGGAGTTAGTTTCAGCTTATCCCCTGAAAAAAGATGAAAAAAACAAGCTTTTATCCTGTATTTTTCAAAAGTTAGGGTATGAAGTTTCTTTTGATGAAAAAGAAGATGAAAGTCTTGTTGCCGGTGTCGTTATAAAATTAAACACGCTTGTGATTGACGGCAGTTTGAATAACAGGCTGAAGCGGGTGGAGGAGAAACTGAAGGACGCTAATTACCGCGAATATTAAAGACGCTAATTTACGCTAATAATAAATGCTAATGACCGCTAATAAAAAAGCGAATTATATAGATGATTTAATTTATAAAGAGTTATCTTATAAAACAGTAGGTTGTTTTTATAATGTTTATAATGAACTTGGTCCGGGATTTAAAGAGTCGGTTTATCAGAAGGCCTTAGTTATTGAGTTTGATCTTCAGGGTGTTCCTTGCCATGAAGAAAAAAGGATTAGCGTAAATTAGCGTAAAATGAAAACAGAAATAGTTAGTATTCGGGAAGAAGGAAGAGTAAGGGAAGTCAAGAAATCTATTGTTAAGGTAGAGGGGCTTTCTAATTGCATGAACGGGCAGCTGGTGGATTTTGCCGATAAGACTAAAGGGTTGGTGATGGGTTTCAATGAAAAGGAGGTTTTGATTCTTCTTTTAGGAACCAATCAAAAGGTTAAAGCGGGGGATAAAGTTTACTCTAAGCATGAGTCTTTTAAGATACCGGTAGGTGAGGGGTTTTTGGGCAGACTGGTCAATGCCTTAGCTGAGCCGGTGGATGGGAAAGGCCCTATTTCGTCGTGCGTCGCGCGTCGTGCGTCGCGCGTGAAAAGTGAGGATACGCAATACGCAATACGCAATACGCAATACGAATATCGTTCTGTATTCGGGGGCGCGCCGGCAGTTTTAGACAGGATTCCTATAGAGGAAGCGTTGGAGACGGGAATAAGGGTTGTTGATTCCTGCATTCCTATTGGCAAAGGGCAGAGAGAACTAATCATTGGAGACAGGATGACCGGCAAAACTACCCTCTGTACGGATACCATATTAAATCAGAAAGGGAAAAATGTTATCTGTATTTACTGCGGCATTGGACGGGATTATTCTTCGCTCAAAAAAGTGATTAGCCTCTTTGAAGAAAAACAAGCGTTAAGCTACACAGTTATTGTTTTAGCGTCAGCATCGGATTTTACCGGACAGCAGTATCTTGTTCCCTATACCGCGGCGGCTTTGGGGGAGTATTTCATGTATTCAGGAAGAGATGTCCTGATTGTTTTTGATGACTTAACCAAGCATGCCTGGGCGTACAGGGAATTATCTTTATTACTGGAAAGGCCTCCCGGCAGAG
>DAOVNW010000115.1 GCA_030630095.1 Candidatus Omnitrophota bacterium | reverse complement strand
GTAATAAAGCCCGGCAAATTGTTTTTATCTTCAGGTCCCGCGTTCACTACAATGCAAGGCATCTGAACAAAGTCCTGGCCGCTTTGATTCCACCTCTGCACAGACGCGATATTATTATTAGAGCCGTCGGCAATCGCTATCTCCTCTAACGTCGTTTTAATATTTTCAAGAATCTTCTCTCGAATTGTATTTGAAGGAATGCTTGTCATCGTTACACCGTTTCCAATGCTTTTTGAATTGCCCTGTTTATCCTGGGGATACGCAATCTTTCCAGTCCGTCCCAGGTATCAAAAAAACCAAGACGCGGTTTTATCCTGATCTGGTTTTTCTTAACGTATAATATATTTTCGCGCTTAAGCTCAGAATCCCTTTTTTTCTTAAACTTAACCAAAAAACGCTTGCCCTTCAGCGGGATTTCCCTGAGATTTTTTATTTTCCCCGGCTCCTTATACCTCTTTTTAAGTGATCCCCTACCGGTATACATCTGACTCCTCATCGAAAGAGGTACCGCCAGACGTTTTCCGCCCTTCCCCGTAATAACCCCGCCTTCTTCGTGTATCCTGGCTATTTTGGACTTTGTGTATATCACCGTACCCATACCATCGATGCCCGTAGAAGGCACCAGCATAACGCGCTTAAAGTGCTTAAATAAGCCGCGGGGGCGGGCTCTAAGCCTGGGAGGCCCCTGAAGTCTGGTCTTCCATAGAGTCTTAAGAAACTTCCGGCCCAGATAATCAAACGCGTCCCCCAGCTCTATCTTTAACTGACGCGGTACAATCTTAATCGCCCTCTCCAGCTTTTTAGTATCAATCTGAGTGTCAATCATCTTATTTCTCCACCAAAAGGTGCCACATCGCGCTATCCTTACTAATCACATCAATCACAGCCCACGTAGCATTGCTCTCGCCAACCCGCTCCGGAAACTGAACCGTATCCTTACCCTTATTCACAGCCGCCATCCCGTACTCCGTGCCATTGGCGATATACGCCTCGCACTGATTCCGAGATATCCTCCCGCCGTCCTCCACACCGCCTTCAAGCCTACTCCTCACAATAATGGCCTTAATAGCCTTTGTGTCCCCATCCTGAATATAACTAATATCCTCAGCGAATTCATCAGCGTTTAAAACAACCTTAGCAAAATCATCCGCCATCTGAGTCTTTAAACTCATCCCTCGCCTTCCCCGGCCGGTTTACCCGCTTCATCTTTTCCAACTTCAACAATCTTAATCTCACCCAACTGCATACCAAGATCAATGTCTTCCCTGCGAAAACCCTTTCCACAAGTAATTATCCCCAGAATAGCACCGGGTTTTATCTTCCTGCCTCGGATTTTTTTCTCTTCTGTTGAAATAATTCGAATCTCTTTAGCCACGATCCACAACTCCTTTCATCAATTTAATTATCCGGGAGCCCGCTTAGAGCCCCCGGAAGCATTCTTTAAAATCAAACAAAACCTTACTTCACTTACGATTATGACAATGTCGCCTTGATAGATTTATCCCAGAAGCCAAATCCAACATTACGCCACACATCAACCCCGTACTCATGCGCGTCATTATCATGCTCATATTCAGATCCTTCAGCCTTTGCCGAAATGTTAACATCTGTCTCCCTCTGCAAAATAAAAGGCTTGGCAACACCATCAATCCTATCCACATAAAACGCCGCTGTAGCAGACAATCGGGGATTAACAGACGGAACGATTGAAAGAGGAAAGTCTTTCAATAATAAAGGGTTGTCTATGGCTCCGGTGCCGGTGCTTAAAAATTGAGAAGAACACGCTTGGGCAAGCGCCGCGAACATATTAGCAGGCACCTGCACCATAAATCGATTAGCATCTTCATTCGTCGGCTCCCCCTGGTCATCCTTGAGGGTATAAAAGTGCTGAACTACCTTCAGGATAGCCTTTGCCAACTCAACCGGTGTCGGATTAGCCGGGGTGGCCACATCCAGCTCGCTGTAATCAGAATGTGTTAAAAGATTAGATAACGTGCCGCTATCGCCCCAACTATGCGCCGCT
Source organism: Candidatus Omnitrophota bacterium (assembly GCA_030630095.1). Taxonomy (GTDB): domain Bacteria; phylum Omnitrophota; class Gorgyraeia; order JAGLLT01; family JAGLLT01; genus JAGLLT01. Next base: position 2,209 of record DAOVNW010000115.1, on the reverse strand, counting down.
GAGTAAAAATACTGCTTATCAACACACGCCGTTGTCGTTCCGGCAACGCGCAACGTCGAGAGCAGTTTTGCCCAGTGTTGATTCGCGCGGCCTACCAACTGGCCGATGCGAAGCTGAACAAACCCTGTTTTATCTCTGCGTAAATCAGGTACATGAATCTCAATCGTTGATTCAAAGTGCTTATTTGTAACATCAATGCCGGCAGTCCTCAAACTCTTAGCCGAACGTCCGCCAATCCATTCCCTCATCGCGGGAGTCGTGCCAATGATTTTATACTTTTCCATCGACTGATTAGAGCCAAACTCCATACCGCACAAATGCGGCCATGACTTATCCTTTGACACCTCAAGGCCATTATCAATCATGCCTATAATGTCTCTGCTTGTTAATGCTGATTGATCCATCTTCTCTTCCTCCTTTTTTTTGTTATATTGTTAGTTACGTTATTTTTTACTTACCAACTTTCGTTAATTTCTACTTATTTTATATCGACCTTCTGGAAACCGCCTCAAACGCGACTACACACTTCGTGCCGGATATCCAGCGAATAATCTTGCCTATCGCGGAATTGCCGGAAGATGTCAAAGTAAACGTATTGTCATCTGACGCGTACACCGTAGAACCTTCATCCGTCACAGCGGAAACGCCGGTTACGTCAATCGTAATCCTGCCCTTCTGTCGCACCTTAATGTTTATAGCTCCGGCCGCGCCGGCAGAGTTATCCGCCTTTTTCACCGCCATTCCGCTAAAGTTATCCCCGGCGACAAGCGGCCTGAAATAACCCGCCGCGTTTTCACCTACAGCCGCGCCCTCGTAAATAATATCCGCGGCAATCACCGGCAAATCATTAAAATCGCCAGTCTCGTATGCCCTTACTTTATTGTCAGCTAAAATAGTCATTTTTTCTCTTTACCTCCTCTTAAAGTTTTAAGTTTTTTTAATAGACTGCTTTTTTGTTAACTGCCGCTTACCCTACTTCTTTAAAAGCTTCACTCTGCCGTCCGCACTTGCGCGCATAAAGCCGATATATGTTTCCTTACTGCTAAACTCCTCCCGAACTTTAGGATCATTCTCGTACTGAAAACCCCACAGCTCCTTGCCCGACAAACCCTCACTCCCGGTTATGACTTTTTCCGGACTATCACCGGGCCCCGGCGATTTAGGCGCACCCTTTTGCAGAAGTTCAATCTTCTTATCCTTAAACTTGCCTTCCGCCTCCGCAAACGTCGCGCCGCTCTCCACCATCTCTTTTGATATCTCGTCAAACTCTTCCCCTAAACCGCCCGCCTTAAAGACAGCCGCCTTCGTCTGAATTTCCAGAATCCTTGCGCGCTCCGTCTTCACGCCGGCCTCTCTACCTTCTTTAATGCCCGCCTCCTTACCTTCAGCAATCAGCGAGTTCACTAAATCCGGCTTTCCTACTTTCAACATTTCCAAGGTCAATGCTGTTAAATCCATCTTCTCCCCCTCCTTTTTGTTTTCACTTTCTGCCTGTTTTCCTTGTCCCGGGCCAGGCCTCTCTGCCCGTCTCATCTGACCGCCGCACTCCGAGCATTTATGCTCGGCGCAATGATCATCATATGTTTCCTTATGCCCACAGTCCACGCATTCACAGTCAAACTTCTTCTTCAGAGTTTTATCCTCCTTATTACTCGCGTACCTCGCTATGAAAGCCATAATTCTATCAACCGCGTCGGGACTATCAAGAAGCTTATCTAAAACGCGGGTCGCGTCAGCTGACAACTTCACGCTTTCCGAAAAGAATGAGTCGGAAAGCATACCATCTGTAGCCGCCGGGCTATCCACTGTGTCGACCGCGAATAATTTCTTAACTCTAAATAATGGTGGAAGATTTTCTTTAGTCTTTGGGTCTTTCTTAGGCGCTCCATCCTCTTCCGTTCTGTATTCAAGGTTATAGTCAAAAACAATGGATGTACCGTAAGCGTCAGGGTCGTTTTCCGCGAGATCTAATACATAACTCGCCAAATCGCCATCAGGGGTTTTATACGCTGTTTTGTCAAAATGCAAATCAGCTCTTACAATGTCGCCGTCTTTTCTAAAATTTTTAGCCCTGCCAAGAAAAGTCCCCAAAGCTGTACTGCTCATATTAGGATGGCCGTATCTGGACTTTAAGCCAATATTCGCTTTATTGCCCAATTCAACAACTTGCTCAAGCGTCACATCGTCTATCTCCCACCACCAGTCCCAT
>DAOVNW010000053.1 GCA_030630095.1 Candidatus Omnitrophota bacterium | reverse complement strand
TGAAGGCCTTAATTGATGAGGCCGTTAGGATTGTCCAGAGAGACAAGAGGCGTTCTTGTATTTTAATGTGGAGTATCTGGAATGACGCGCCTTTTACTTGGGGCCAGCATGGCGGTAATGTTGTAAAAAGGTACGGACTTGAAACGGTTAGTGATTTTTTAAAGGAGATTTATCTGGCAGTTAAGGCAGAGGACAGTGAGCACCCGATTACCGGCTCCAATATGATGGATCATGTTGGGAGCGAGTTGGGATTTGACTTTCTGGATGTCATAGGCCTTAACGCCTATATTGGAGGGCACGGCCAGTGGCTGGGCGCCGTCAAGGCTAAGGAGTCAATAGAGGCCATAAGCGCGATCACGGATAAGCATAATAAACCGGTAGTTATATTGGAAACCGGTTACAGCACTTATATTAACGAAGAACAGCAGTATGAGGTGTTGAAGCAGCAGGTAGAGATTGCCAATCAGCATACGGCCGGCGTTGTCATTTTTCAATGGTCAGACGGCTGGTGGAAGGCGGGGCAGCCGTCTGTTCATGATGATCATATTGAAGAGCATTGGGGCATAGTTTCCGGTTATCGCGAACCCAAGAGGGGTTATCAGGCTATTTCCGAAATGTTCAACTCCATTCCTACGATATCAAGAGGCTATTCACCGGAAGAATAACAGCTTGTTTGTATCGCGAATAATCATCCGATGTGACATTCCCACCAAGTATTTTACCCTACAAAGACAATAAATTACTATTGACATTACAAGATATGGGTGGTATGTTAGCATAGAAACGCTATAAGTTGTATTTTGTGATGATAGCAAACATCGTGTTAATTTAACATATATTTATATTCAAGGTGAAAAGATGAAAGAAAGAAGAGATTCCACGCGATATAATATCGAAATTCCTGTCTCAGGGGAGTTAGTTAAGAGAAATCTTAGAATCCGATTAACCGGCTTAGTTAAGTCTTTTACGAAGGATATGAGCGCCAGCGGGATGAAACTCAGATGGCCTAAGGGATGGAAGTGCAAGGAGTGTGATAACTGCCGCGGTTGGGTTTTTAATGATGCCTGCCGGCTTAAAGTAGGTATGACACCAACCGTAAAGAGGAAATTGACGGAGGGCTTAATCATCAAAGTGAAGTTTTCAACGACCATAATGAAAAAAAAGGAATATCACGCCAAGGTAATCTGGACCAATATGATTGACAGAAACAACTCCGCCTACGATGTAGGCCTATCTTTTCTAGACGGCGATAAAAACATAGAGCGATTGATCGAATACGAAAAAATCAAATAAAACAAAAAACAACGGGGTCAGCCCTCGAAATTAGAAATTAAATCATTATCATCATTGATTGGCGCGTTTAAAACAGCATCATCTAAATTAATTCATCAAAACAGCTTATCTGATTTTATCTGTCAAAGATCCTTCCATGATCACATAATCAGAAAAGATAAATCATTAGACATCATTGGGGATAATTTTAATAATATGAAAAAAAATATAAAATCATAACAAACCACGTCTAATTTATGGTATAATCGAACAAATAAATTTAAATATAAAGTATTCTCCACGCGGAAATAACTTAAAAGGGGGAAGATTATGTATATGGAAATAAGTCCCGCGGACTTAGCGGGCAGCGGCTTCGCTTTTTTAGTAATGACACTTCTTTTTCTGGCGCTGACAGCGCTCTATGTAGTCAGTTTCTGGCAGATACTAAAAAAGGCGGGGTATAATCCGATGCTAAGTTTAATCTTGGCGGTTCCCGGTATAAACTCGATTGGAGGTATTATCATACTTTTTATGCTGGCCTTTGGCAAATGGCCGATTTATGAAAAATTGAGCCAGTCCGGCGCGGGCAAGGAAGAAAGGGGAGCTGGAGAATGAAATCAAAAGTATTGTTTCTTGGTTTAGTGATTTGCTGTGCTTATTTTCTCTGCGCTTTTACGGATTCAAATACAGCTATTTCCGTTAATGGTGATGGTTGGCCGATTAACATTCCCGCCATTATGGCAATGGGTATAGGAATTATTATCCTTATAGGCGCGGCAATTTTGATCCCGGGCATTGTATGCGTTTGGTTATTTTTAAGGATTTTCAGAAAAGCCGGTTATCCGGCCGCCCTGGGACTCTTAATGATATTGCCCGTTGTTAATATAGTTATGCTTTTAGTTTTGGCCTTTATTGATTGGCCGCTTTATGATAAATTCGCGGTTTTAAGCGAGCAGGAGTTAGATACGCTGGATGAGCCGATTGAGAGTGATGTTCCGGCGCAGGAAGAATCGCGGATAAAGCTTAATAAAAACTCTTTGAGTCAGATAAAAGAGACGGAACCCGCGGCCTCCAATGAGACCGGCCTGCCTCTTCCATTAGAAGGTGGTGATATTCAGGAAGCGCCTGAGGTAAAAGCGGATAATGCTTTACCCCGCGTAAATCTCGGCGTGAGAGATAATTCAAAAGATTCCGGCAAAGCCGAAAGTGTAAAAGAGCCGCCGAAGACAAAAGAGCCTGAAATCAAAGATATGGGAAGTGGCGGGTTAAATTTAGGTGAGGCGGACAAAGAGAAGCGGGGGGCTGTAAGCGCGGAGAGCGCCCAGGCAGGAGAAGTGCCTAAAACTAAAGGGGATGAGCTTGCGCTTCCCGAGATAGAAGATGAAGCAGAGATAAGCTTGCCTGAGCTGGATGATACAGAACTAAAAATGCCCGAGCTTGATGAAGACGAAGAAAAGCTTGATAAAAAGGAAGGCGAAGACAAAGGGTCTGAGTAGTTTAAAAGAGAAAAATACTTTATGAAAAGTTCTTTTGGCGGGATAATCAGTGAGTCTTTTAAATGGACAGGCCAGATTTTATTCCGTTTGAGGTTAATGCTTCGGGTTTCAGGGTAATTATGTTAGCCATTCTCCCGCTTTTTCTTTTAACGGGAACTCTTTCTTATTCATATCCAGCATTTCTTTCCCAGTAAACCCTTCCGGCAACATTAAGCAGGTTTTCACCGCCGCTGTGGCAATTACCCGTACAGTGGAGAATGACTTCCCGATCGCTAGTGTATATGGTATAAGGATTGGCGGCATCTGTGTTTAGATAGGTGTAATCAGGGTTGGCTACGGTTCCTATGGCTGGGTTTGAAGGGCAGTCAAAGAGGCTGTCATCGTTTGGAAGATAGCCGTCGTCAACCAGTATCTGAGCAAAATTTTTACCCGCGGTTTCTTCGTTTGGGAACATCCCGTTATTGTCTTTAGCATAAAGGATCATTGCCGCCCCAATTTCTCTTATGTTATTAGCGCACCTTTGCTGATGAGCGCCTTCTATGGTATTTTGCAGGGCGGGATATAAGAGAGCGAGCAAGACACCGATAATCACCAGTACTATCATTAGCTCAATCAGCGTAAACCCTTTTTTAGTATTATAGCAGCTGTTCATCTTTTTTCCCTCCATATTTAGTAAGTTCTGAATTTAAATCACCAATAACCAAGAAACAAGATATACCCCTATGGGGCACAGGCAAACAATATTCAAATTTCAATATCCAATAATCAAACGGCCGCTCCTGCTTTGGTTTGGTTATTTGAATTTGGTTATTGATTATTATTTGGTTATTGTATCTTGGTTATTTATTCCCTTAAATCTTTTAAACTCAATGCTTTCTCCTTATAGTAAGTATATCATAGCATCCATGCCTCTTCAACTTTTATCAATATGGGGTTGAAAAAAAACTTGTTTTTTGATATAATTGCATAGAAATGAAGTTTCCCGCAGTCCCGCCGTAATGTCGGGACGGGGTATTCGGCGAAGAGAAATAAAAGATGAAGGTGATAAAAAAAGGAGGGTAGATGGAGAGGGTTAGATGGAACTCGCGAGTCATATTTATGTTTGCCGCCATAGGTTCCGCGGTAGGGCTTGGCAATGTCTGGAGGTTTCCCTATCTGGCGGGCAAATACGGCGGCGGAGCCTTTTTAATCCCGTATATTTCTATGCTTCTAATTTTAGGTATTCCACTTTTGATTATGGAGTTTGCCATCGGCCAGAGGATGCAGCTGGGTGCCAGCGGTTCCTTTGGCAAGATTAAACATATGCTTTCTTCAATTGGTTTCGGGGCGGTTCTTTGCGGTTTTGTCGTTGTAAGTTACTACGCGGTTATTATGGCATGGTCTTTATTATATCTCAAATTCTCCTTTAATCTGGAATGGGGAAGCCAGACAGCTAAATTTTTTTCCAATAACGTTCTTTGTCTGAGTGAAGGGCCGTCCGCGGCAGGGCAGGTAATTACCGGTATCTTGGGCGCTTTGGTGATTGTCTGGATACTGATATACTTTTCTATTTGGAAAGGAATTAAAAGTGTCAGCAAGGTAGTTACTTTTACTATGCCCCTGCCTATAATCCTTTTGATTGTTCTGGGTATACGGGGAGCTTCTTTGCCCGGGGCCATAGACGGCATAATGTACTATATCAGGCCAAACTGGCTTGCTCTAAAAGATCCGGAGGTTTGGTCGGCCGCTATGAGTCAGATATTTTTTACACTCAGCCTGGCCTTTGGAATTATGATTGCTTACGCGAGTTATCAGCACCACACAAGCGACATTGCCAAGAATGCCGTAATTACTTCAATTGCTAACTCCTGCATATCTATTGTAGCCGGATTTGCCGTTTTTGCCACACTTGGCTATATGAGTACTCGGCAGGGTATTCCCCTTGGTGAACTTGCCGCCTCCGGGCCCTCATTAGCCTTTATCGTATTTCCTGAGGCGCTTTCCTTGCTTCCTATGGCGCCGCTTTTCTCAGGCTTATTCTTTTTAATGCTTATTACCCTGGGCATAGACAGCGCTTTTTCTCTCGTTGAAGCCGTTACTACGGTTGTTTCGGACAGGTACCCTCATCTAAGAAGAGAAGACCTTTCATTGTATGTGTGTATTTTTGGTTTCCTAAGCGGTATAGTTTTTACTACTGCCTCCGGTCTTTATTATCTGGGCATAGTTGACCACTTTATAACTAATTACGGCCTGGTTTTTGTCGGGCTTTTGGAGGCAGTCGCGGTTGGCTGGATATATGGAGCTGAGAAGCTCCGATCATATATCAACGAAGTTTCTGATATTAAAATAGGCAGATGGTGGAGTTTTCTGATTAAATACCTGATTCCGGTTTTACTGATGGTGCTTTTATATACTTCGCTTAAGCGGGATATAAAAGTTCCGTACGAAAATTACCCCAGCCATATTATTTGGATTTTCGGATGGGGTATGCTGGCATTTGTAGCGGTAGCTAGTTATCTGTTTGCTCATCTTTCAAGACCGCCAAAAAAGAAATGAGTTTTCGTATTATGATAGTTCGTATTTTTAAAAGCTTATTTAAGTTTTTATTTGCACTCCTTCTAATTATCGCTGTTATTCTAACGGCCGCTTTTTTCTACGCGCGGCATAATTTCTACGACCTTCCCGTACTTATGTATCATAACGTAAGCCCCCCCGGAGAGGTTGAGGGGCTTAATGTTACGCCCGCGAGGTTTCGGGAGCAGATTGAGTTTATCTCTCAGCGGGGCTACAAAGTTATAACTCCGTATGAATATGATGAGTACCTTGAAGGCGGCAAAAAAATTTCATCAAAAAATTCAGTACTGATAACCTTTGACGACGGCTATGAAAATAATTATACTTATGCTTACGATATTTTAAAAGAACACGGTTATCCGGCTGTCATTTTTGTCGTGGTCAATAAAATAGGCAGAGAGGATTATCTGACTATTGAGCAGATGAAAGAAATGCGGGAGGAAGGTATTATTTTTGCTAGCCATACCTTAAACGAAAAGTATGTTCCCTCATTAGGCAAAGAAGCGCTTAAAGCTGAGATTTGCGGCTCTAAAGAAAAACTGGAAAGAATTATAGGCGGGCCGGTTGATTTTTTTGCTTACTGTTCCGGAGGCTATACGTCTGAGGCTCAAAAAATACTTAATGAAGCCGATTATCTAATTGCCTTTTCCACTAACAGGGGATATGACAAAAGCTGTAAAAATAATGACCCTTTTGCCATTAGAAGAATAAAGATTACCGACAAAGATAACCGTTTTAAACTTTGGGCTAAGTTAACCGGTATTTATAACATATTCCACACAGTAAGAGACCCCTTTTAATCTTAAAAGTTTTATCAATGGTAAAACTGAAGATGAATAAATCTGTTATCTGGATACCTGACAATTGTTCTGTAGAAACTGCTTTTAAACGAACCACCCACCTTGGTATTGGCGCGCATGCCGATGATTTGGAAATTATCGGTTTTGAAGGCATTATCCGCCACTTTCAGTCAAAAAAAAGTAATTTTTTTGGGATTCTACTTTCAGATAATAGGGGAAAACCCATTCATCCGCGGTATAAAAACTTCTCTTTATCTAAAATCCAGAAAGTACGGGAAGATGAACAAAAGAAAGCCGCTCTCCTGGGTGAGTATGCGGGGTTGTGTTTTTTGAGATATCCCAGCGCCTTTATCAGAAATACCCGGTATAAAAAAGAGGTTGAAGCAGCCGTTAAAAGGCTAATAGAGAAAATAAAACCCTCTGTTATTTATACGCACAGCCTTACAGATAAACATCCTACTCATAGAGCCGCCGCCTGCCGTGTAATTGGAGCCTTGAAAAGGACGGCTCCGGATAAAAGGCCGGAGTATCTTTACGGCATAGGTGTTTGGGGCGGCCTTGACTGGCTTCCTGATGATAAGAGGAAGGCCTTTGATGTATCCGGCTATGAAGAGTTAGCATCTAAATTGCTGAAGGCCTATAAGTCGCAGATGTTCGGCCTTCATAGGTATGACGCGGCTGTGCTTTCAAGAAGACGGGCTAACGCGATTTT
>DAOVNW010000093.1 GCA_030630095.1 Candidatus Omnitrophota bacterium | reverse complement strand
CAGCGTTACCCGCGATGACCTGCCTTTGGGCGGCGCTCCGTATTTCGCGAAGGTTATATCTTTGATACGCCGGGAGACTCAAGCGGAGTCAATTGAGGTATTGATTCCCGACTTTGAACTTAAAAGAGAAGCTATCAAGTTAGTAATTGAGGCCGGGCCGGACGTTATTAATCACAACGTTGAAACAGTACCGTCGCTTTATAGCGCGGTAAGGCCTATGGCCGATTATAAGCGGTCACTGGAGGTTTTAAGGGTAGTTAAGAAAGCGGATAAAGATATTTATACCAAGTCCGGAATTATGCTGGGGCTGGGAGAAAAGGAGAAGGAGGTATTAAGGCTGTTTAATGATCTAAGAGAGGTTGACTGCGATTTTTTAACAGTTGGCCAGTATTTAAGCCCAAGCAGAAATCACTATCCGGTAGTCGAATATATAAGGCCGGAGAGGTTTGATTTTTATAAAGAAAAAGCTTTAGAGGCGGGTTTTCGCTATGTGGCGAGTTCACCCTACGTAAGAAGTTCTTATAAAGCGAGAGAATGTTTAGAGAAAATGAAGAATAATACTTAAAATAAACTTGTCCCGTCACGGCGGGACTCATTGAAAGGGGTTAAATTAATGCAGACTTATGCTTATGGATTTCCGAGGATTGGAGAAAAAAGGGAGTTTAAGAAGGTAACGGAGGCTTATTGGAAAAAAAGTATTTCAGAGGCTGAACTTAAAAGCGGACTTAAAGGTATTGAAGAAGGTATGTTATCAGCTTATGAGGGGAATGTTGATAAGTTTCCTGTAGGTGAGATGACTATGTATGATAATATGCTTGATACGGCTATTATGCTTGGCCTTAAGTCATATAACAGCCCGGATGAATATTATGAGCTTTGCCGCGGTAAAGATGCCCTTGAGATGACCAAGTGGTTTAATACTAATTACCACTATCTTGTATCTGAAATAGAAGGCGCTGAATTTAGAGCCGCGTCTAATAAGGCCAAATACAAATTAGCTGAATTCAATAAGGGCATTCCTTATTTTATCGGGCCGTTTACTTTCTTAAAACTTTCTAAAGGCATTGCTAAAGATAATTTCAAAGAGATGCTTCTTAAATTAGCCGATGTTTACTGTGAGCTTATAAAAGATTTTGATGAAGTGCATATTGATGAGCCCGCTTTTGTTTTAGAGCTTGAAGCTGATGAGATAGCCGCCATAAAAGAGGCTTATAAAAAGTTCGAAGGCTTAGGCGTGAAGATTAACCTCTTCACGTACTACGAAGCGGTTGATTTTTTAAGCGACTTGTATGAACTGCCGGTGGCCGCTATAGGGCTTGATTTTATTAACGGCAGAGCGAATCTTGACAATATCAAAAAGATAGGTTTTCCTGAAGATAAAACTCTTATTGCCGGTGTGGTTGACGGAAGGAATATCTGGCGTACTGACATAAAGAAAACGGTTGAATTGGTAAAAGAGCTGGCGGGTATTGCTAAAGATGTAGTAATTTCTAACGCGGCGCCACTTTACCATCTGCCGGTTACTATTGAAGGCGAAGATTTAGACGAAAGACTTTTAAATAAAATATCTTTCGCCAAAGAAAGACTTAATGAGCTTAAACTGATAAAGGAAGTCTTTGAAGGCAATACTGAAGCTGCCGCCGGCTGGAATAAAGATAACAGTGACTATGGCCTAAGCCAGCAGATTAAAGATAAAATCTCTAATTTAAAAGACAGCGATTTTGTAAAAAGTACTCCTTATGCCCAAAGGGATAAAATGCAAAGAGAAATTCTTAACCTCCCTTTATTTCCTACAACTACTATCGGCAGTTATCCCCAAGATAAGGAATTAAGAGCCAAGAGAGCCGCTTTTAGAAAAGGTAGTTTAAGTGAGGCTGATTATAAAGAATTCATTAAGGGCAAAATTGATAGCCTGATTAAATTCCAGGAAGATATGGGTCTTGATGTCTTTGTCCATGGTGAGTTTGAGAGAACCGATATGGTTGAATTTTTTGCCCAGAAATTGGACGGAATTGCCACTACTAAAAAAGGCTGGATTATTTCCTACGGCACCAGAGGCTACAGGCCGCCGATTATTTATGGTGAGATATCACGTCCGAAACCTATGACTATCGAGGAAGTTAAATACGCCCAGAGTTTAACCGGAAAAACAGTTAAGGGTATGCTTACCGGTCCCGTAACTATAATTGCCTGGAGCTTTAACAGAATAGATATTCCGGTAAAAGAGGTAGCTTACCAGATCGGCCTTTGCCTGCAGGACGAAGTTAAAGACTATGAAGAGGCCGGAATTAAAATTGTCCAGATTGATGAAGCTGCCTACAGAGAAAAAGCTCCTATTAAGAAAAAAGACTGGCCTGAATATTTTAACTGGGCGGCTAAATGTTTTAATCTCTCGTCCATTTCCAAACCGGAAACCCAGATTCACACCCATATGTGTTATTCCGAGTTCGGCGAGATTATAAACTATATCTGCCGGATGGATTTTGATTGTATTACCATTGAGGCTACCAGAAGCAAAGGCGATATTATCAAAGACTTCAAGAAAGTCAACTTTGACAGGCAGATAGGCCTGGGCGTTTGGGATATTCATTCACCGGCCGTGCCCAGCGTAGAGGATATGGAAGAAGTTGTCAGGGGTTCTTTAGAAGCCCTTTCAAAAGAAAACTTTTGGATTAATCCCGACTGCGGCCTTAAGACCAGAGACTGGCCGGAGACAGAAGCTTCACTAAAGAATTTAGTAACCGCGGCTAAAAAGTTACGCGAGGAATTAAAGTAATGCCTGAGAAAGAACTTAAAGTAAAACTTTTGAGTTCAACTCCTGATGCTTTATCATTGATATACGCGGCCTGCAGACAGTGCTATTCAGCGGACTTCGCGGGCGATATATTTGAGAAGGCTAAAGAAGATTCCGGGAAGATGGCGGAGTTTATTGCCAAAATAGCCGCCTCAGGCCATGAGAGCCCGCTGGAGCACGTTAAGTTTACCTTTGCGGTTGAGGGTGTTTCGCGCGCTTTAACCCATCAGTTAGTTAGACATAGATTAGCCTCATATTCCCAGCAGAGCCAGAGATATGTTAAGGAAGATAATTTCAGTTTTATCGTCCCTCCCACAATCAAAAAAGACCCGGAGGCCTTAAAAGAATATGAGGGAGTTTTGAGCCGCATTCAAGAGGGTTATAACCGGCTATTGCATTTACTAAAAAGCAAGGGTATAGTTGGAGAAAAGGCCAATCAGGACGCCAGGTTTGTTTTGCCGCAAGGGGCGGAGACCAAAATAGTTATTACTATGAACTGCCGGGAGCTTTTGCATTTCTTTTCTCTTAGATGCTGCAGCCGCGCCCAATGGGAAATAAAGGCTTTGGCTGATGGAATGCTTAAGGTTTGCAAGGAAAAACTTCCCGCGGTTTTTGCTAAGGCAGGGGCAAAATGTGAAAAGTTAGGTTACTGTCCCGAGGGCAAAAAGTTTACCTGCGGCAGGTATCCGCTGAAAGAGGACATAATCAAGGAATCCAGGTAACTGATGGATAAAAAAAAGGGCTTAAAGAAAGAGCTTTCGCTTCTGGGTGTTTTCTGTATAGCCTCGGGGGCGATGATTAGTTCGGGTTTGTTTATCCTGCCGGGTATTGCTTCAGCTAAGGTGGGGCCGGCGCTTTTTGTTTCTTATATAGTAGCGAGTTTCTTTGCCATTCCGACAGTTTTAAGCAAGGCTGAATTGGCTACGGCTATGCCCAAGGCGGGAGGAGATTACTTTTTTATCACCAGAAGTATGGGGCCGGCGGCAGGGACAATCGGAGGTCTGGCAACCTGGTTTTCTCTAACCTTAAAGAGTGCCTTTGCCCTGATAGGAATGAGCGCCTATCTAATTCTTTTGCTGCATGTTCCAATAAAGTTAATCGCTGTCTTATTTTGTCTTCTATTTATGCTTATTAATTTAAAAGGCGTAAAACACGCCGGCAGATTTCAAATAGGATTGGTTTTAGCGTTAATTGCCCTCCTTATTTTGTACGTCATAAAAGGTTTTACCCACATTCAGGTTTCCAGATTTACTCCTTTTGCTCCCTATGGAACCGCGTCCATTTTTTCCACAGCCGGTTTTATCTTTATCTCTTACGGCGGGCTTACAAAGATTGCCAGTGTGGCCGAGGAAATAAAAAATCCGTCGAGAAATATTCCCTTAGGTATGATACTTTCTCTCATTATAGTTGGAATAATATACGCTTTAGTTGTTTTTGTCACTACCGGTTTATTGGATCCCGAGGTGCTTCACGGCTCTCTGACGCCTATTTCTGACGGCGCCCGGGTTGCTATATCGGGATGGGGCGCGGGCATTATGGCGGTAGCGGCTGTTTTAGCTTTTATCTCTACTGCCAACGCGGGGATTATGTCGGCTTCAAGGTATCCCATGGCAATGAGTAGGGACAATCTTGCCCCGGCTTTTTTAGCCAGGGTAGGCAGTAAATCAAAGATTCCATACTTTTCAGTAGTCATAACAGCCGTTTTTATGATTTTGGCTATTTTGTTTCTAAGGCTTGAGTTATTGGTTAAAGCGGCCAGTGTTTTCTTAATCCTCATCTATATGCTTATAAACGCCGCTTTAATTATTATGCGTGAGAGCAAAATTACTAATTATAAACCGACCTTCAAAAGCCCGCTTTATCCCTGGATGCAGATCGCGGGTATCATAGGCTGTTTGTTTTTAATATACCAGATGGGAATAATCCCTATTGCTATGGCCATAATATTCGTAGTAGCCGGCTTTGTCTGGTATCTTTGTTATGGAATGTTAAGAGTAAAAAGAACATCCGCTTT
>DAOVNW010000010.1 GCA_030630095.1 Candidatus Omnitrophota bacterium | reverse complement strand
TTTGATAAGGAGAAGGTGGATGTTTTGGGAGTTATCATAAACAAGGTTTTGCCGGGTAAGTATAAAAAAATAAAGCGCTTGGTCAATCTGGGTTTTAAGCGCAAAGGACTAAAAGTTTTTGGAGTTATTCCTTATTATAAGATGTTATCCAGGCCTACAGTCGGCCAGATACTCGAAGAAGAAAAATCCATAAAATATCTCTGCGGCAGAAAAGGGCTGGAGAATCCGGTGGATAAGGTTATTGTAGGGGCTATGGAGCCGCATGAGGCGTTAAATTATATATCTAACAACAGCCTGGTTATTACTCCGGGTGACAGGGAAGACATAATGCTTACCTGTATGAGTTCTCACCTGGCCTCCACTGAAAGCGAAAGCAGTATATCCGGTATAGTTTTAACCGGAGGAATAAAGCCTCACAGGAGTATATTGAATTTAATAAAGAAAACGGATATACCTGTCCTTCTGGCAGAGGAAGATACTTATACGATTACCTCTAAAATTCATGATTTAATTATCAAGGTAAAGCCCCGCGACGCGGAAAAAGCCGAGATTATAAAAAAGATGGTTGAGCGGTATGTTGACATCGACTGTCTTTACAACTCTATTTAATCAAAGTTTAATTGTACCTTTATAGAGAAACTAAAAGCCCGCTTTATCCAAGCGGGCTTTTAAAGAGATAAATTTATTTTATTAAATTCTTACTTCTTTTTCTTCGCTGCCTTTTTCTTTACTACCTTTTTCTTTGTAGTTGCTTTTTTCTTTGTTGTCGCTTTTTTCTTTACTACTTTCTTTTTAGCTGCTTTTTTTGCCATCTCCAACCACCTCCCCTTTTTTTACAATCCCTGTTAAACTCAAATTGATTATACACTATAAGTTAAAAAAAAACAAGACAGCTGAAATATTTTTTTGACAAAGCGGCTTTAATAAATTATAATAGAAAGAACATTAGCGGGAGTATAAGTTTTTTTGATGGAGGGTGTATATTTTGTTAAAAACATTTACCGGCGGCATCCGTCTCGCGGGACATAAAGAAGCGACCGCGAACAGCTCAATAGAAATCCCATCTTTGCCCGAGCAGGTTATTGTTCCGCTTATTCAGTATGGCGGCAGGTTGTGTGAGCCATTAGTAAAAACCGGCGAGAGAGTAAAAACGGGACAGCTTATCGGTCTTTCTCAAGACTCTTTGTCGGTTGCTGCGCACTCGAGCATTTCAGGGAAGGTGGCGCGGATAGGCGAGTTTGTTCATCCTGACTTTGAAAAGGCCAGGGCTATTTTGATAGAGTCTGACGGATTAGACGAAAAGGCGTGGGAGGCTCCGGAAAAAGATTACCAGGATCTATCCAGGGAAGAATTATTAAATCGTATAAGAAATGCCGGTGTTGTCGGGATGGGCGGCGCTTCTTTTCCGACACATGTTAAATTAAACCCGCCGCGGAATAAAAAGATTGACTTTTTTGTTGTAAATATGTTTGAGTGTGAGCCCTATATAACTACCGACTATCGTTTGGCAATAGAAAAATGCGAAGAAATTTTATCCGGCGTAAATATTTTTTTAAAAATTCTTGAGATAGAAACTGCCTATATTGCCATAGGGGCTGATAAAAAAGAGGCTCTGGATATTTTAAAAGAGAAGGCCGCTAAGTTTGAGCGGATAAAGATAGCGGCCCTTAAGCCAAAATTTCCTCAGGGTGAAGAAAAATGTTTGATAAAGGCAGTGTTAAACAAAGAGGTTCCCCGCGGCAAACTGCCTTATGAGGCGGGGGCTATTGTTTGTAATCCCCAGACTATAATTACGGTTTATGAAGCTGTTTGTTTAGGCAAGCCTTTGTATGAAAAGGTGATAACGGTTACGGGAAAAGGTATAAAAAAACCGGGGAATCTGAAGGTTAGAATTGGAACATTGTTAAAAGATATTATAGAGTATTCCGGCGGAGTATTTGAAGACGAGATGGAGGTAATTTTTGGCGGGCCTATGATGGGCAGGGCGCAGATTGATATTAATGTACCCGTTGTTAAAGGGACATCGGGAATAGTTTTTCTTCCCGCGAAAAGTTTAGATCTTTCGAAAGAAAGCGCCTGTATTAGGTGCGGTAGATGTGTTGAAGTCTGTCCCGTCAGACTGCTTCCCCTGGAAATTAATAAATTAGTAAAAAATAAGAAGTGGGAAAGGTTAAACGCTTATTATATTTCTGAGTGCATGTTGTGCGGAGCCTGCGCTTATGTCTGCCCTTCCAAAATTCCTCTTGTGCAAAGATTAAAGCTGGGCCAGAAGGTTACTGAAAGGTTAAAAGGAAAAAACAGGGACGCGAAATGAATTTAAATCTGACCGCTAATGAACCGCCGCACGTAAAAAGCACTGATAATACAAGAAAGGTGATGCTGACTGTTATTACGGCGCTTCTTCCCGCGGTTATTACCGGTACCTATTTTTTCGGGCTCAGGGCGCTTTTATTAATTGCCGTCTGCGTAAGTACCTGCGTTGCTTCAGAATTTTTAATTCAGAGGCTAAGAGGAGTTGAGACGACTACTGGAGATTTAAGCGCCGTGCTTACAGGCTTACTGCTGGCTTTGGTTTTACCTCCCGGACTGCCTCTCTGGGCGGCTGTTCTGGGCGCTGTGGTTTCGATATTTTTAGGCAAGCAGCTTTTTGGAGGGTTGGGCTCGAATATATTTAATCCCGCTTTAATAGGCAGGGCATTTTTAACGGCCACTTTTCCTGTTATGATGACTGCCTGGATTAAGCCCTTTAACCTGGAGGCTGTAACGACGGCTACACCCCTGGGACTGATGAAGTTTGAGGGTGTGGGGACACCGGTAAGCGCGCTTTTTATGGGAAACACAGCAGGCTGTATAGGTGAGACATCGGCCATAGCTTTAATTCTGGGGGGAATCTTTCTCTTATTCAGGAAGGCGGCCGACTGGAGAATTCCCTTAGGATATTTGAGCGCCGTAATTGCTTGCTCCTTGTTTTTAAACTGCTTTAATCCGTCAAAATATCCTTCTGTGGACTTTGAAATTTTAGCGGGAGGGCTTTTAATAGGCGCTATCTTTATGGCTACTGATCCCGCGACCTCTCCCGTTACGAAAAAGGGAAGATGGATATATGCCGTTGGCTGCGGGTTGATAACTATGATTATTAGACGCTGGGGAGGACTGCCGGAAGGCGTTATGTATTCTATATTATTTATGAACGCTTTAAGGCCGTTAATAGACAGGAATACCAGGCCTGTTTGTTTTGGAGGCGCGCTGTGAGAAAAGGTTTGAAGATAACTCTGACTCTTACTTTGATCGCGGTTTTATCAGGAGCAATTCTGGCAGAGGTTTATAAGGTAACTATTGAAGATATTAAGGTCAATCAGAAAAAAGAGATAGAAAAGGCTATTTTCAGTGTTTTACCCGGGACGAAAGAGTATAAAAAAGAGGCTCGCGGTACCCGGGAGCTTTTTAAATGCTTTGACGATAAGGCGGAGTTACGCGGTATCGCTTTTGTGGCGGAAGGCATTGGCTATCAGGATATAATTAAGGTTGTGGTAGGGGTGGACAGCGGCTTGTCCAAGATTACGGGAATAAGAGTAATTGCCCACAATGAAACGCCCGGCCTGGGAGCAAAGATAAGCGAGGGTTGGTTTGAGGAGCAGTTTAAGGGTTTATCCGCCGCGATAAAACTGGATTTGGTTAAAGGTAAACCTGATAAAGAAAATCAGATTCAGGCAATTACGGGGGCAACTATCTCCTCGCAGGCCTTGGTGGATATTATCAATAAAGAGGTAAAGGACATCAAAAAGTATGAGGCAGGCAATTGTGACTAAAACTCCGGTAATATTAAAGGATTTTACTAAAGGGCTCTGGCAGGAAAATCCTGTATTCCGGCTTTTGATTGGTATGTGCCCTACCCTGGCAGTTACTTCTCAGGCGCAAAACGGCCTTGCTATGGGTTTGGCCACATCCTTTACCCTGATTGCTTCAAGCATCGTTGTTTCCATTTTCAGGAAATTGATTCCTAAAGAGGTGAGGATTCCTTCTTATATATTAATTATCGCTACTTTTGTAACCATTGTTTCTCTTTATTTGCAGGCCAAATTTCCGGATATAAGCAAGAACCTGGGCCCTTATATACCTTTAATAATAGTTAACTGTCTCATCCTGGGGAGGCAGGAGGTTTTTGCCTCAAAAAATCCGACACATAGAGCCGCGGCCGACGCGCTGGGGATGGGGTTGGGATTTACTATTTCCCTCGCAGCCCTGGGGATGGTGAGGGAACTGCTTGGTTCCGGAACTATCTTCTCCTTTAAAGTTTTGGGAGACGGTTTCAGGCCGTGGATTATTATGCTGACTCCCCCGGGAGCGTTTTTAAGCCTGGGACTGATGCTGGGAATGATAAATATTATTGACAGATTCTTGAAGACAAAAAAAGGGTTCTTCCCCAAATTTGACGCAAAAAAGGGAAGAACCTGATTACACAGATTTAGCAAGATTACATTGATTTTATGACGACAATATAATCTCTGTAATCTGCTCTTAATCTCTGCAATCAGAAGCTTTCCCTGCATTATAATCGGGAAAGGTTCAAAAAAGACACAAAGGTTAAGATATGATAAGAGAGTTGGTTTTAGTTTTTGTCGCGGCCGTGCTTGTAAATAATTTTGTTTTAAAGTACTTTCTGGGCATATGCCCCTTTCTGGGCGTATCTGATAATCTACACTCCGCCGTTAGTATGGGTTTTGCCACAACTTTTGTGATGAGTATTACCGCGCCGGTCGCCTGGTGCATCAAACATTTTGTCCTTGATAAATTGGGCCTGCCTTTTCTTGAGTACGTTTGTTTTATAATAGTGATAGCTTCTCTGGTGCAGTTTGTGGAGATGGTTATAAAGAAGTTTTATCCGGCTTTACACCAGGCTATGGGCATTTATCTGCCGCTGATTACGACTAACTGCGCTATACTCTTCATGGCCCTGCAGTTGGTTTTACGCGAGTATTCATTATTAAGAAGTATAGTTTTTGGTTTTGGTTCAGGCTTAGGCTTTACACTGGCTATTACCATTATGGCGGGTATCAGGGAAGAGATAGAGTTTTGCGATGTACCCCGCTGTCTTAAGGGGCCGGGCATTACCCTGATTATCGCGGGCCTCCTGGCCTTAATCTTTGTAGGTTTAGGCGGGTTAATTAAGGTTAATTAAATTTATAGCGCAACTAAAAGGACTTAAGTTTTCAATGGAGAAAACTCTGTTATCTATGGCTGTGATGGGCGGTTTGGCCGCCCTTCTGGGAATAATATTGAGTGCTGCTTACAGCAAGTTAAAGGTTGAAGAAGATCCCGGGGTTGAGGAGATAACGGAGCTCCTGCCCGGCGTCAATTGCGGCGCCTGTGGCTTTGCCAGCTGTGAGGAGTTTGCCCGCCGGCTTGCCAAAAAAGAGACAGATATTGAAAAATGCCGGATTACGTTTAGGAATAAAGAGACTGTTCAGAAAATAGAAGAAGCGCTTAATCGCTGAAAAAGGAATTTCGCAAAAGGACTTGACAAAAAAAGCTGGTGTGGTAAAATATTAAACAATAGAATAAGTCCTTTTAATCCGGCCCGGCGAGGCTGGCAAGGGAGAAAAAGATGTTAAGATTGCGCAAAATGGGAATTAAAAAAACAAAACCTACTCCGTATCAAGGGGCGGGTTATTTTTTTGTCTTTTTTAAAAAATAGGATACGGGATATGTCCTTAAATGATGATAAGATAATTATGGATAAGGAGCAAATTAAAAGGGCTTTGTTTCGTATTAGCCATGAGATTCTTGAGAAGAACAAGGGGACAAAAAATTTGGCTATAATAGGAATTAGAAACAAGGGGGCTTATCTGGCCGCGAGAATGGCCGGTTATATTAAAGAAATAGACAGCAAGACGGTTCCCGTCGGGATACTCGATATTACGCTTTATAGAGACGATTTGACTACAATTGCCTGGCAGCCGATAGTCCGTAAAACAGAAATTGATTTTGATATTACCAGCAAGAATATTATTTTAGTTGATGACGTTCTCTTTACGGGCCGTACAATCAGATGCGCGCTGGATGCCTTGATAGACTTTGGCAGGCCCAAAAATATACAGCTTGCCATTCTTATAGACAGGGGACACAGGGAGCTTCCTATACGAGCCGACTACGTGGGTAAAAATGTGCCCACATCGCTAAATCAAACGGTTGATGTCAGTTTAATAGGGGCAGACGCGGTAGATAAAGTAAGTGTCAGGAAGGTGGATAAGTAATGAGTGAATGGAAGAAACGCGACCTGCTTACGCTTGGATCTTTGTCTAAAGAGGAGATAAATCACATCCTGCGTACGGCTGAGTCTTTTAAGGAGATATCCACCAGGTCTATAAAGAAGGTGCCGGCGCTAAGAGGGAAAACCATTGCCTCCCTGTTTTTTGAAGCCTCAACGCGCACACGAACCTCTTTTGAGCTGGCCGCCAAAAGACTTTCAGCTGACGTAGTAAGCATACATTCGTCAAACAGTTCTGTCTTAAAGGGTGAAACCCTGATAGATACTGCCCGCAATATTGAGGCTATGAGCGTAGACGGGATTATAATAAGGCACTCTTCAGCCGGAGCGCCCCGTGTTTTATCAGGGAAGGTAAGTGTTCCGGTAATAAATGCCGGTGACGGGGCCCATGAGCATCCTACCCAGGGTTTGCTCGATATTTTTACCATAAGGCAGAAGAAAAAGAAAATAGAGGGATTGAAGGTGAGTATTGTCGGAGATATTTTGCACTCGCGGGTAGCGAGAAGCAATATCTGGGGATTAAGCAAATTGGGGGCGGAAGTCTGTGTCTGCGGCCCGGCCACCCTCTTGCCGCCCTTTATTGAAAGGTTTCCTGTTAAGGTAACCACCAGCTTGAAGGAGGCCCTGGCGGGCGCCGATGTGGTAATGGCCCTCAGGATACAGCTTGAGAGGCAGAAAGAAAGGTTTTTTCCTACTTTAAGAGAGTACTCAAGGGAGTATGGTATAGACAAGGAGAAGATTAAGTTAGCAAAAAAAGATGTTTTAATTATGCATCCGGGGCCGGTTAACCGCGGCATTGAACTTTCTCAGGATGTTATAGACGGGCCGCGTTCGGTTATCCTTGAGCAGGTAACCAACGGTGTAGCCGTTAGGATGGCTGTTTTATATTTGCTGTTACAAAAAGAGGAAACAAATGGATCTATTAGTTAAGGGAGCAAGAGTAATAAGCCCCGGGGATAATTTCGACAAAGAGCTTGATATTCTAATAAAAAAAGGTGTTATTGAGAAAATCGCGAAGGGCATAAAAGCTCCGAAAGCAAAAGTAATTAACGCTAAAGGTAAAGTTGCTGTTCCCGGTTTAATAGATATGCACACTCACTTGAGAGAACCCGGCAGAGAAGACAAAGAAAGCCTTTATACCGGTTCTCTGGCGGCAGCAGCCGGCGGTTTTACGGCAATTGCCTGTATGGCCAACACCAATCCGCCCCTGGATTCCGAGCAGGATATGGAATATATCTATACGGAAGCAAGGAAAATCGGCTTAGTAGATATCCTCCCTATAGCCGCGGTTACTAAAAATATGGAACAGAAAGAACTTACGGAAGCGGCTAAGCTAAGGAAGGCCGGCGCCGTTGCCCTTTCCGAGGACGGGCACCCTATTTTAAATAGTAGTTTTATGAGGCACGCTCTTGAGTATGCCAATATGTACGGTTTAATTATTATCTGCCACTGTGAAGATGAAGCGCTTTCTGCCGGCGGCGTTATGAACGAAGGCTATATGAGCAGTTTGTTGGGATTAAAGGGCATACCCGCCGAAGCCGAAGCAATAATAGTTGGCAGGGATATTAATCTGGCCAGGAGAACCTCCGGGCGTATTCATATAGCTCATGTCAGCTGTAAAGAGTCTGTCGCTTTAATAAGGCAGGCAAAGAAGGAGGGTGTAAAGATTACGGCTGAGACCTGCCCTCATTACTTTAGTCTTTCTGATGAAGAGTTAAAAGAGTATGATGCTAATTTTAAGGTTAACCCTCCTTTAAGGGCTAAAGAGGATATAGCCGCTATAAAGGAGGCTTTGGCTGATAATACCATAGACATTATTGTCTCCGACCACGCGCCGCATCTGGAAAGCGAGAAGGAGCTGGAATTTGATAGAGCTCCTTTTGGTATGACCGGGCTTGAGACCTCACTGGGTGTGTCTTACGGCCTGGTTGAGGAAAAGGTGTTGTCTTTAGGGGAGTTGGTAAATAAAATGTCGGCAAGGCCTGCCGGAATTTTTGGATTAAACAAAGGTTCTTTAAAGGAGGGCGCCGCCGCCGATATAACCGTTATAGATCTTTCAACATCCTGGGTGGTTAAAAAGGAAAACTTTAAGTCTAAAGGTACCAACTCCGCCTTTATCGGTAGGGAACTGAAAGCCAGGGCAGCCGAAGTAATTTTTTCAGGCCGCCTGGTAATGGAAAATGGAGAAATTTTATAAGGTAGAGAATAAAATAACTAAAATGCAAAAAACAGGATTAAGCCTGCCTGCCGGTAGGCAGGGATTAAGACGCTCACCAGTAACAAATTGATGGTAAGCTCTAAGGATTAAGTAAAAAGCAAAAAATTAAGTAAAAGAGTAACGAATTGAAACCTAACTTTACATATAAGGTTGAACCTTAAGTGTAAAGTTAAGGATTAAGTGAAAAAAACTTAATCCTTAGAGCGAATAAAATGAGCGTCTTAATCCTTAGAGTGAGCGAACGCGAACGTCTTGATATAAGAAGTGAAACATAGGATTAGGGTATAACTTGGTTATTGGTTATTTAAAGTTAAATATTATTGATAGAACTTTTTATAAACACGGGGGGTAAGATGAATGAAAAAAGTTACGCGGATGATGGTTATTTTTGCTTTAGCCGGTGCTATGTTTGTTTCTAACCTGGGCTGTATCATGGGAACGCAGAACAGAGTAAGATACAGGGAGCTCGCGGGCAAGCAAAAGGCGCAGGCTGAGGAGTGGCTCCATAGCGCCAACCTGTTGTGTAAGGTTAAAGATTACGCCTTTGCCATGGAGTATTATAAAAAGGTAGTTACCTACTATCCGTATACTGAGTATGCTAAAAAAGCTCAGGCCAAAATCGAAGAGATAGAGAAAATGACAGATTGACCGGCCGATGGAAATAGTTGCTGACTTTCATGTCCATTCAAAATATTCAAGGGCAACCAGCAAAAATATGGATATTGACCATTTAAGTATGGCTGCCGCGATTAAAGGGGTAAACCTTTTAGGCACGGGGGATTTTACCCATCCTCAGTGGCTTTTAGAGTTAAAAAATAAGCTGGAGTTCAGGTCGTACGGTATCTATGACTACAAGGGTATCAGCTATATCCTGACCGCCGAGGTAAACAATATCTACCATAAAGCGGGCAGGACAAGAAGGATTCACAACCTTATTATCGCTCCCGGCTTTGAGATTGTCAAAGAGATAAATGCCGCCCTCGGGGAGTATGGCGGTTTATTCTCTGACGGCAGGCCTATATTAAAGCTTGACTCAAAAGAGATGGTTAAAATTATTCTTTCAATTAGTGAAGACTGTATAATCATCCCGGCTCACATCTGGACTCCCTGGTTTGGCCTGTTGGGTTCTCAGACGGGCTTTGATTCTCTTGAAGAGTGTTTTGAGGAGGAGATCGAAAATATCTATGCCCTGGAGACAGGTTTGAGCAGTGACCCGGCAATGAATTGGCGCCTGAGTAAACTTGACAGGTTTACCTTGATTTCAAATTCTGATGCCCATTCACCGATGAACATTGCCAGAGAGGCCAACGTCTTTAATTCAACATTAGATTACAGGGAGTTAATGAATATAATTAAGGAAAAAGACAATAAAAAATTTAGTTATACAATAGAATTTTTTCCACAGGAAGGAAAGTATCACTATGACGGCCACAGAAACTGCGGCTGCTGTTTGAGCCCCAAAGAGTCAATAAGCTTAAACAATAAGTGCCCTAAGTGCGGCCGGGAGGTAACGGTGGGTGTTATGCGCAGGGTAGATGAATTAAGTGACAGGGAGGAAGGATACAGCTGTGACAGCTTTATTCCTTTTAAGAGCCTGATACCTCTAAGAGAAATAGTTTCTGAGGTAAAGAATGTTGGAGTTAATTCCCGGGCGGTTGAGAATGAATATAAAAGTATCGTCGGCAGATTTAAGTCGGAGTTTAACGTTTTAGTTAAAGCTAAAGAGGAGGAACTGCGTAGGTTTCTGCCGTATAAAATAGCTGAAGGTATAATGAGGGTCAGGCGGAGGCAGGTGGAGATTTGTCCCGGATATGACGGTGAGTACGGAAAGATAAAGATTTTTAAGGAGAAGGAGAAAGAGGAAGAGCAGTTAAGCCTTTTCTGATAAAATGATGATGCATCAGGGAAACTTCAAAATTATTAGTAATGAAAAAACTGCCGGCGGCTGTTTCAAACTGAGGGTTATGGCGCCGGAGGCCGCGGAGGAAGCGCGGCCGGGGCAGTTTGTTCATCTGCGCGTACAGCAGGAAATTGATAAACCTTTTTTAAGAAGGCCATTCGCGGTTTGTGATGCAATAGACAATGGGGTACTTGAAATTTTATACAAGGTCAGGGGGCGGGGCACCTCCCTGCTTAGTGAAAAAAAAGAGGGAGGCTTGCTTGACATAATTGGGCCGCTCGGAAACGGTTTTGATTGTAATGTTGGCTCTAAAAGGGCATTGGTGGTGGCGGGGGGCATAGGAATAGCGCCTCTGATTTTTTTGTCCCGCAAACTCCTTGACGCGGGCAGAGAGGTTGTATTTATGAGGGGAGCGGTTACTGCCGGGGATGTTCTGTGCCGTCGCGAACTTAAAGATATGAAGCTAAATGTAATTACAGCTACCGATGACGGTTCAGAGGGCATAAAGTCTAAAATTACAGAGGTACTCGAAAATTATTTACGGAAAGAGAAAGATAAAGAGATGGAAATTTTTGCCGCCGGCCCAAGGCCTATGCTAAAGGTTGTTGCCCGGCTAAGCGGAGAGTATAAAATGGAGAGCCAGGTTAGTATGGATGAGATGATGGCTTGTGGAGTAGGAGTTTGTTTGGGGTGCGCTGTAATGACCAAAGACGGCTATAAACTGGCCTGCAAGGATGGCCCGGTTTTTAAGGCAGGTGATATAATTTGGGAGTAGATTTATCGGTTACATTAGGCAAGATTAAAATGGCCAACCCGGTTATGGTTTCCTCGGGAACTTTTGGCTGCGGCTCAGAGTATGGAGATTTAGTGGATGTAAACAGCCTGGGGGCTATAGTGACCAAGACGGTTACCTTGAAGCCGCGTTCCGGCAACCCGCCCCCCAGAATAGCGGAGTCTGCCTCCGGTATGCTAAATGCTATAGGATTAGAAAATATCGGCATAGACCGCTTTATTGAGGAAAAACTTCCTTACTTAAGAAGCTTAAGAGTGCCGGCTATTATTAGTATTGCCGGCGATACTGTAGAAGAGTATGTCTGTTTAGCCGAACGTTTAAATAAAGAAAAAACTGCCGCCCTGGAGTTGAATATTTCCTGTCCTAACGTCAAGTCGAAAAAAGGGCGTATGTTCTCCCAGGACAAAGAGGGGGTTAGAGAGGTGGTGTCTGCCGTAAGGAGGCAGACTAAAGCTGTCCTTATTGTTAAGCTGTCACCCAATGTAACTGATATAAAAGAGATAGCCATGGCTGCGGAAGAAGCGGGAGCGGATGTTATTTCGCTGGTGAATACCTTTGGCGGTATGTTGGTGGATATAGAAAAAAAAGTTCCAAAATTAGGCAATGTTACCGGCGGCCTGAGCGGCCCGGCCATCAAACCCATCGCGCTTAGAATGGTTTACGAAGCGGCCTCCTGTGTTGATATTCCTGTTGTCGGCCAGGGGGGCATTATGAACTGGGAAGACGCGCTGGAGTTTATTATCGTGGGAGCGGATGCCGTTTCAATCGGTACGGCAAATTTTATTGATCCACGAAGTACCTTCAAAATAGTAGAGGGTATTAAAAAATATATGGCTGCCAGAGGGATTGAAGAAATAAGCGGGCTCGTTGGAACATTAAAGATAAACAGGGAATAATATGAAATCAAAACTTATTGTGGCTTTGGATGTTGATACTATGAAAGAAGCTGAGAGCCTCTTGAAGAAACTTCATAAAGAAGTAGAAATCTTTAAGATCGGCCCCCAGTTATTTACAAGATACGGCCCCCGGATTATAGAAACAGTTCATAAATTTAAGCGCGGGGTTTTTTTGGACCTTAAGCTTTACGATATTCCTAATACTGTTGCCAATACGGCCGCCCAGATTACAAGATTAAAGGTTTTTATGTTTACGGTTCATACGCAGGGCGGGTCAAAAATGATGCGGGAGGCTCAGCGGGCTGCCGTGGAAGAGGCCGGGAAAATAGGGATAAAGCCCCCGGTTATTTTAGGAGTAACGGTGCTCTCAAGCTTTAATAGGAAGGGCTTAAAGGAGTTAAATGTAAGCGGCACGGTTGATGAGCAGGTTACGCGCCTTGTGAGGCTGGCCAGGAAGGCGGGCATAGGGGGAGTGGTGCTTTCACCCAAAGAGGCGGCCGGAGCGAGAAAAATTGCCGGCAGAGATTTTGTTATTGTCTGTCCCGGCATAAGGCCGGCGGGCTATAAAAAGGATGATCAGAAAAGAACAGCCGGGCCCAAAAAGGCAATTGAGAGTGGAGCT
>DAOVNW010000139.1 GCA_030630095.1 Candidatus Omnitrophota bacterium | reverse complement strand
GGTTATCTCCGAAAGCGGCGAGGATATGATCGCTCATTGCGGCGCCTGTGGTTACGCGGCGAGTCTGGAGGCGGGTGCCGGCTCCTGTTCCTGCTCTAAGTGCGGGAAAGAGGCGGAAATTAAGCGCGCGATGGAAGTGGGTCATATATTTAAACTGGGAACAAGATATACTGAGGAGCTTAAAGTAAACTTTCTCGATAAGGACGGAAAAGAGAAGCCTATAATTATGGGCTGTTACGGGATTGGCGTAAACCGCCTGCTGGCGGCGATTATTGAGCTAAATCACGACGACAAGGGCATTATCTGGCCCAATGCATCAGCTCCCTTTAAGGTGTTGATTATGCCCCTGGAAAAGAGTTCTCAGGCCGATGAAGTTGCCGGAAAGATTTATAATGAGTTGACAGAGGCCGGCATCGAGGTACTGGTGGATGACAGGGATTTGCAGGCCGGAGTTAAATTTAAGGACGCGGATTTAATTGGTATACCTGTTCAGGTTGTGATAGGCGCGAGGGGTTTGAGAGAAGGGAAGATTGAAATTAAGCGGAGGTTGAGCGGCGAAAAAGAACTGATAGATATTAACAAGGCGACTGCTGTCTTTTTTGCCGGGATTTTATAAGAGAAGGCCGCTGTCGTTTTTTTGCGTCTTTAAAAAAAACTTTACTTTTTAGATGCTTTAGAGTATACTTTTTTTGTATTAAAATGATGAAAAAATTTGCAAAGATACGCATATTTATAGCTAATTTTTAAACGCGGGAAGAATTCTCACAGCTGTTCCGGCTATCAATTAAAAATTAAGAGAAAATAGGGTTTTCTTGGAAAAGGAGATGATTTATATGAAGAAAGTTTTCGCGTTTCTTATTTTTACCTTTTTTCTTTTAAGTCTTACATATACAGTTTCAGCTAATCCCGGCTCTGCCTACATTCGTTACTGGGTTATATGCGGCCCTTTTGAGAACGCCGATTTGGATACAGAGTGCGTTGAAAATGAAGCGGATTTTCATCCTATTGCCGGTAAATTTATGGACGGCAAGAGGTGCAGACGTTATCTTTCCTGCGAGGATAGAATCATTTTTGATTTGGATGAGATCTTTGGCCCCCTTGACAATGTGGTGGCTTACGCGTTTCTTGAAGTCTATTCTCCGACTTCAAGAAAGGTTAAATTGTTTCTTGGTTCAGACGATGGCGTTAAAGTCTGGTTAAATGGGAAAAATGTATTTACAAACAAAGATGATAGAGATTTTGTTTTCGATGAAGACAAGATAGATGTTGAATTAAAATTCGGCTGGAACCGTCTCTTGATAAAAATTTATGATAAAAAGGGAAGCTGGGTTCTTTCAGCCAGATTTGTCGGGTGGGGCGGCAGTAGTGTTAAAGATTTGACTTATCGGCCCAAAATGCTATACCAGCTGCCGGTAAAAAGGATTGAGGCTTCTTCTATCGAAGGGGTTAAGTTAAAAGATGAGGGAATTTTTGATTTAGAAGATAGGGGAATTTTTGATGCTGAAAATGCTATTGATAAAAGTAGATGGACTAGGTGGTCTTCAAGATTTTCTGATCCCCAGTGGCTTATCCTTGATTTGGGAAAAGCAAGACTCATAAGGAAGATTCTCTTAAACTGGGAGTCTTATGCTAAAAGCTACTCTATTGAATTTTCTAACGATAAGATAAATTGGAAAGTTGGTTATTCTACGGATATAGGAGATGGGGGTCAGGATGTCATTGGTTTCAAGAGGCCTATCAGAGCTCGTTATATTAAGGTAATCGGCACCCAGCGCGGAACGCGCCTAGGTTATTCCTTATGGGAGCTGCAAGTATTTAGCGATTCAAATTGAATTGGATGAGTGCACGGTAGTTCCTTACGGCATTTCGGTTGATATGGATAGTGAGTTTGCCGTCAAGTTGGGCGCGGGTCTCGATTACTACTTTACAGAGAATGTAGCTCTTAACTTAGAAGGTAGTTATATGTGGAGCGATACAACCGGCCGCGTAGATGCTTTTGGTACGCACGCTCAAGTTGATTTAGATGGTGATATGTGGATGCTTGGCGGCGGACTTAAGTGCCGTTTTTGACGGGCCATTAAGTTTAGAAAATATATAAAAGCTATTAAATAAGCTGTTATCTTTATGAAAGGTAGCCGCTTATTATTTATATGTATTTTTACATCCCCGCCGCCAAAAAATCCTTGACAATAAGACGGCCTTTTAGTATAATTTTAAACAAGTTTAGTGTTTTTAATGGAAGTGGGTTTACCCCACTTTTTTTATTGAATGAAAAAATGAATAACGAAGAGCTTAAGGAAAAGTTAAAAAATGCCGCCTCCGGTTTATTGGAGGCAAGGGGTTTGGAGCTGGTTGAGATAGTTTTGGGTTCCCGCAGGCAAAAAGGCCTGGTTGTCCTTTTTTTGCTTGATAAGCCGGGTGGAATAACACTTGAAGAGTGCGCTGAATTTAACAGGCGGATGGGAGAAATCATGGAAGAGAACGAGATAATTCCCGGCCGTTTTGTCCTGGAGGCCGCGTCTCCCGGCCTTGACAGGCCGCTGGTTACAAAAAGGGACTTTGAGAGGGTGAGAGGTGAGGTTATTGAGGTAACCTATGCGGGAAGTGGTACGACAATTGAAGAGATGTGCGGCAAAGTTGTAGAGATTGAAGGCGATAATATTCTGCTGGATATAGCCGGCGAAAGAAAAGAGTTAATTATAAGCCTGATAAAGAAGGCCGTGATTAAACTTGATATGAAAAGGAAGCAATGATGAAAAGTGAGTTGCTGGGAATATTAGAAAATATTGAAAGAGAAAAGGGCATAGAAAGAAGTGTCCTGATTGAGGCTTTGGAGTCAGCCCTTTTGTCTGCCGCTAAAAAGACTATTCCCGGCAGAGAAGGAGAGGTGTCCGTTAAGTTTGATCCGGAAACGGGCGAGATTAAGGTTTGCGCTGAAGGTAAGGAGATTGAATCAGCTGAGTTTGGGCGTATAGCCGCTCAAACCGCCAAGCAGGTTATCATCCAGAAGATACGCGAAGCGGAACGAACCGTCATATATAATGACTTTAAAGATAAAATTGGCGTAATTGTAAGCGGGACTATCTACCGTTTTGATCGTCAGGGAATTATTGTGAATTTAGGCAAGGCAGAGGGAATTATCTTAAGAAAGTTTCAGGTTCCGAAGGAGAATTATAGTCAGGGCCAGAGGATAAGGGCTTACGTTGAGGCTGTGGAGCAGTCGAGTAAAGGCCCGCGCATAATACTTTCAAGGACAAGCCCTGAGTTTGTAAGGCAGCTTTTTGAGTTGGAGGTGCCGGAGATTTATGAGCATATCGTAGAGATTAAATCAATTGCCAGGGAAGCCGGCGAGAGGACTAAGCTGGCCGTTTACTCTCATGATGAGAGGGTGGATAGCCAGGGTGCCTGCGTTGGAGTACGGGGTTCACGCGTTAAGAGTGTTGTCACCGAGCTTGAAGGTGAGAAGGTTGATATTGTTAAATATAGTAGTCATATAAAGGAGTATATTAAAAACGCGATGTCGCCGGC
>DAOVNW010000140.1 GCA_030630095.1 Candidatus Omnitrophota bacterium | reverse complement strand
AAGCCGGCTCCAGAAAAAGGTTAATCTCGAGCAGATTCGTGAAATAACAACTCTTTATAGTATAACCTCTACCGTCTGCCGCAGTAGAAAGTTGGATCAAATGCTGTGCTCGGTTATTGATAATCTCCTGAGAGTATTAAAGTTGGATATGGGAGCGATATTTTTAATAGACGCCGGATTGGGCAATTTACATCTTAAGGCCCAAAGAGGGCTTTCTAAAAAGTTAGTAGAAAAGATTGCTAAGATACCTGTGAGTGATGCTATTTCAGCGGAGTGTATTGAAAAGAATAAAATGACTTTTCTGGAGAATGTCGGCAAATCCGGCAGTTTAATTAAAGACGCGGTTCTAAAAGAGGGAATAAACTGCCTTGTATCCGTTCCCTTGAGGTCGGGAAGCAAGGTGTTGGGAGTTTTTGAGCTGGGCTTAAAAAAGGCCAGACGGTTTTCTTCTCAGGACGTCCGCCTGCTTGAGTCTGCCGGTGATGAACTGGGGGTGGCTATTGATAATAAACAGTTGTCCGAAAACCTCGAGAGCGTATATCTCTCAACCGTTCTTACTTTAACTGATATGGTAGAGGCTAAAGATCACTACACCCGCAGCCACTCAGATGAAGTGGCGCGCTACGCGGTAATGACTGCTAAAGAGTTAAAGCTACCTGATAAAAAGATAGAACAGATAAGAATGGCCTCCCAGCTTCACGACTTGGGCAAGATTGCCATCAGCGATTTAATTTTACTTAAGAAGGGTAAGCTTACTAAAGGAGAGTTGAAGGAAATTAAGAAACATCCGGAAAAAGCGGTTGAGTTACTAAAACCGCTTAGATTTTTGCATGATGATAACGGTGTCTTAGAGTATATCAAAAGCCACCATGAGAGATATGACGGCAAGGGTTACCCCAACGGCTACAAAAAACAGCAGATAAAACTTGGAGCCCGCATATTAGCCGTTGCCGACTCATATCACGCTATGATTTCATCCCGGCCTTACCGCAAAAGGGCTTTAACCGTTAAGCAGGCCAAGTTGGAACTAAAGCGTAACGCCGGACTACAGTTTGATCCCGAGGTTGTTGAAACCTTCTTGAACGTTCTCGCGGAGATTGAAAGAAATAAAGATAAGTATTAAGAGAAGCGGTTAAACAAAGACGCTTTATGACGATGAAGAAGGCTTTATTTTATGAGAAGTTAAATGACGGTAGAGTTCACTGCCGGCTATGCGCTCACAACTGCTTAATTGATGAAGGCCGGCGGGGCGTTTGCGGCGTAAGAGAAAACAGGCGGGGTGAGCTTTATAGTATAGTTTACGGAAGAGTTATAGCCTCCTGCCTTGATCCCATCGAGAAAAAACCACTCTTTCATTTTTATCCCGGTTCATTTACATATTCGATAGCAACGGTAGGTTGTAATTTTAAATGCTTGCATTGCCAGAACGCGGATATTTCTCAGGCAGGCGCCAGCCTTCAGATAGGAGTGGGGAGCGGGGTATCCAGCCGTGATGTGGTTGATGAGGCGGTAAGGTGTAAGGCTGAAAGTATCTCTTATACCTATACGGAGCCGACTATTTTTTTTGAGTTTGCCTATGAGACAGCCCGCTTAGCAAATAGCAAGGGGCTGAAAAATATTTTTGTGACCAATGGTTATATGCTTAAAGAGCCCTTAAAATATATAAAACCCTATCTGGACGCGGCCAACGTTGACCTGAAATTTTTTGATGACAATCTTTATAGAAAAGTATGCGGCGGGAGCTTGGAGCCGGTCTTGGAAACTATAAGGCTTATGAAAGAACTGGGTATCTGGCTTGAGGTAACGACTTTGATTATTCCCGGTTATAATGATTCAAGAGAACAGCTGAAGAAGATTGCCGATTTTTTAGTGTCGGTTGATAGAAATATTCCCTGGCACGTAAGCGCTTTTTACCCCGCGTTTAAAATGACCGATATAGCTCCAACCTCTCCGGAGACTCTTTATATGGCCAGAGATATAGGTTTAGAAAAAGGCCTTAAGTATGTCTACTGCGGAAATATAGCCTCAAGGGAGGAAGAAAACACATACTGCCCCGCCTGTGGCAAACTGCTTGTAGAAAGGCGCGGTTATAACCTGGTTAGCTATAATATAAAGGACTCCGCCTGCGTATACTGCCGCAATAGAATAGAGGGAAAGGGATTAAGGTGAGAATGAGAAAGACAGGAGTAGTAACCGAGCTAAAAGAAGGAGTTGTCTGGGTTAGCCTGTACCCTGAGACCAATGCCTGCCGGGAATGCGGCGCTTCCGGCTTATGCGGTATCAGGCCGGACGGGAAAAAGCTAAAAGCTATAAGTGAGATTAAGGTGCGGGCGGGGGATAGGGTAGAGGTTGAAATAAAGTCCGGGCAGTCATTAACGATTGCCTTTTTTGTTTATATTGTGCCTGTTGCCGTATTTATTTTAGCGGCAGAGACGGCCGGATTCTTTGGCAGGTCTCAGGTTTTTCAGCTTGTTTCGGGGGGCGTGGGATTTTTAATAACCTGCGTAGCTTTATACGCGGCAGATAAAAATAGAGGGCGTTCTGCCGCCTACCTGCCGAAAATTAAAAGAATTATCAGCAGTTCTTACGAGGAAAAGGAGCGGTTAGATGTCAAAGTGGCAAAGGGGTAAAAGGTTAAGTCCCTCTGTTTTTGACCTGCCGGTAAAAAAGATAAAAAAAGGCTGGTATTCTGATAAGTATTTTATCAGGACTAAGCGGATTTTAGAGCTGGATAATAATCATAGCCGGGTCTTAATGCAGATTTTCTGCCGAAAAGACGCTATAGTTTGCGGTATAGATGAGGCTATTGCTGTTTTGAAGTTATGTTCAGAGAAACCGGGTAACCTGAAAATCAGGGCGCTTTATGATGGAGATAAGGTAAGGGCTAATGAAACGGTGATGACTATTGAAGGTGATTATTCAACCTTTGCTCATTTGGAAACGGTTTACCTGGGAGTGATGGCCAGGCCGACCGCGGTAGCTACATCAGTAAGGGAAGTTGTAAAAGCGGCGGGCAAAAAAAAGGTGCTGTTTTTTCCTGCCAGATTTGACCATTACAGGGTCCAGGCTACAGACGGCTATGCCGCCTTTATATCAGGCGCTTTAGGTGTTTCGACTGATGCTCAGGGGACCTGGTGGGGAGAAAAAGGCGTTGGAACCGTTCCGCACGGTTTGATTGCCGCCTACGGAGGAGATGTAGTTAAGGCGGCCTTAGCCTTTGATAAGTATATGGCGCGCGGTATTGACAGGATAGTGCTGGTTGATTTTGACAATGATTGTATCGGAAGTTCCCTCAAGGTAGCCCGGATGCTGGGAAGAAAACTGTGGGGGGTTAGATTTGATACGCCCCTTGACGTTAAGGATAAGTCTGTTACAAGGACTAAGGGTAAAGGCGCTTATGGGGTTTGTCCTGAGTTGGTCTTTAAGGCCAGAAAGATATTTGACAGGGAAGGTTTTGGCTATATTAAGATAATTGTTTCCAGTGGTTTTGACAAGGAGAAGATAGAGAGGTTTAATAAACTGAAGGTT
>DAOVNW010000043.1 GCA_030630095.1 Candidatus Omnitrophota bacterium | reverse complement strand
GCATCAAGGTACAGGCCTGGGAGATAAGTTCCTGAGGCACATTGAGAGGACAATAATCCTTGTTTTTCTTATTGATATGGCGGGCGTCGACGGGAGGGATCCCTGGCATGACTTTATCTCCTTAAGAGAGGAGTTGGAGCTGTATAAGCCGAAACTGCTTAAAAAACCTTATCTTATCGCCGCCAATAAGATGGATCTTGCGCAGTCGCGGAACAATCTTGAAGTCTTCAGCAAAAAAGCGAAAGAAGCCGTGGTGCCCATATCATGCAAAACTGGGAGTAATCTTGATAATCTCGTAGAAAATATTTACCATATCTTATGAAAAAGAAAAAATCAATTTACAAAAAGGTGGTTATTAAAGTAGGTACAAAAATAATAACTTCAGACAGCGCCGCTCTGGATAAGAAGGAGATTCAAAATCTTACGAGCCAGATACTATCACTGCTTAAAGATAACATTGAAGTTGTTCTGGTATCTTCAGGGGCGATTGCCGGTGGAATGAACTTATTGGGTTTAATTGCCAGGCCAAAGTCCCTGCCCTTACTGCAGGCGTCAGCGGCCGTGGGGCAAAGCCGGCTTATGAAAATTTATGATTACTATTTTCAAAAAGAAGGTTTTCTTACCGCTCAACTGCTCATAACTCAGGCGGACTTAAGCGACCGCAAGCGCTATCTGAACGCGAAAAATACCATCGTGTCTCTGTTGAAAAAGAAGGTAGTGCCTATTATTAACGAAAATGACACGGTAGCTACGGATGAGATTAAATTTGGCGATAACGATACTTTATCAGCTTTGGTCGCGAATTTAACCGGAGCTGACTGCCTGATTATATTAACTGATGTAGACGGCCTTTACTCTATCGGCGTTGACGGGAAAAAGAGCAAAGTTGATGAGGTCAGGCGGATAAATCACGATATAGAAAAACTTGTTTATAGTTCAAATCACTGTTTAAGTGTCGGCGGCATGAAAACCAAGCTGAAAGCTGCCAGAGTTGCTACATCTTCGGGTATTTCCTGTGTTATAGCTAATGGAAGGATGGAGGATGTGTTAATGAAGGTTGTAAGCGGTGACCCTGCCGGAACGCGTTTTTTGCCCCAGCCGCTCAAGTTAAAGGCTAGGAAAAAATGGATTGCTTTTGGCAGGAAGCCTAAAGGCAGGATAACAGTTGACAGGGGCGCCGCTTCTGCCCTAAGGGAGCAGGGCAGAAGCCTGCTTTCGGCCGGCATATCCGATGCCGCGGGCGACTTTAGCTACGGAGATGTTGTTTCTGTATTAAATGAAGAACATAAAGAATTTGCCAGAGGGCTTACGAATTACTCCTTAAAAGAGATTAAACAAATTCAAGGCTGCCGGACGAATATGATAGAGAAGCGCTTAGGTTATAAATATTACGACGAGATTATTCACAGAGATAATTTGGTTATTTTACCTCGCTAAAGGACAAAGTTTTGTAACGGGATTTACAGGAGTGAGTTTTATGAATATTCAAAAAGAGATAAAAGATTTATGTCAAAAGGCAAAAAAGGCCTCCTTTACCCTGCGGCATATTTCATCTGAAAAGAAAAATAAGGTGTTGCTGGGGATGGCCAGGATGCTTATTAAGAAATCTGATTCCATTATCAGGGAAAATAAGAAAGACCTGGAAATGGCCGCGAAAAAGAAGATAGGGGAAAGCTTTATTGACAGGCTCTCTCTTAATACCTCGGGGATTGCCGGGATGAGTGCCTGCTTAAAGGAGATTGCGGGCATGCCCGATCCCGTTGGCGAGATTATCTCATCCGGAAAAAGGCCTAATGGGCTGCGAATAATGAAAGTTCGTGTTCCCATAGGAGTAATCGGAGTTATTTATGAGTCTCGTCCTAATGTGACCAGTGACTGTGTGGGCTTGTGCCTTAAGGCCGGAAATGCCCTAATATTAAGAGGCGGCAGTTTTGCTTTCAATTCCAACTTGATGATATTTAAGATATTAAATGAGGTTGTTCTAAAAGAGGGTCTGCCCGAGGGCGCGATTAATATGATTGAAACTACTGACAGAAAAGCGGTTTTAAGTCTCTTGAAACAGGACGAATCGGTGGATTTGATTATTCCCAGAGGCGGGGAAAGCCTTATCAAAGAGGTGGTAAGAAATTCAAGGATACCTGTAATAAAACATTTTAAAGGCTTATGTCATATATATGTTGATGAATATGCCGATTTGAATATGGCGCAGAAAATAGTTATAAACGCCAAGATGCAAAGAACAAGCGTCTGCAATGCCGTTGAAACTTTATTGGTTCATGAAGGGATAGCTGTGAGGTTTTTGCCGCTGTTAGTTAGGGAGCTGAAAAAGCAGGCGGCGGAAGTAAGAGGGTGCGATAAAACACGCAAGATTGTTAAGAAAGGCATAAAAAAAGCGTGCCTGAAAGATTGGCAGACTGAGTATTTAGATAAGATACTTTCTATAAAGGTGGTATCAGGCATAGATGAAGGTATTGAGCACATAGAAAAGTACAGTTCCGGTTTGGCGGAGGTTATTGTGACGGATAGCTGTGAAAGCGCTAGTTACTTTCTGGAGCGGGTTGACTCTGCCTGTGTTTATCTAAACGCTTCCAGCCGCTTTACGGATGGAAATCAGTTTGGCTTGGGCGCTGAGATTGGCATCAGTACTGATAAAATTCACGCCCGCGGCCCCATGAGCGTTAATGAACTGACCAGCTACAAATATGTCATCTTGGGCGAAGGACATGTCAGGGTAAAGTGAAATGCGTGTAGGTGTATTGGGCGGAACCTTTGATCCGGTTCATTTAGGGCATACCTTTTTAGCGAAAGAGGTTCTTAAAAAGCTGGTTCTGGACAAAGTGATTTTTGTGCCGGCGGCAAGCGCTCCTTTAAGGCAGGAAAAGGTATCGGCGCCGGGAGAGGATCGCTATCAGATGCTGAAACTTGCTGTAGGAGATAAGGTTAGTTTTGAAGTGTCCAGGATTGAAATTGACAGGGGAGGGGTTTCTTTCACTGTAGATACTTTGGAGGCGCTGAAAGGCTCTCTTCAAAAAGAAGACGAGCTTTTTTTTATTGCCGGCTCTGACGTAAGCTGTGAGTTGAGCGGATGGAAGGATTTTGATAAAATATGTAAGCTGGCCGGGTTTATACTTGTAAAACGGCCTGATTTTCAGCCTTCCGACTGTCCAAAAGGTGTTACTGTTATTGACATTAAAGCCCTGAATATTTCCTCCTCTAAAATCCGTAAATTAATTAGAAACAACCGGAGTTATAACAAATTAGTTCCGGATAAGGTTTACCGTTTTATTAAAGAAAAAGGCTTGTACAAAAAGTGAAGCTTTCCCGATTATAATGCAGGAAAGCTTCTGAGGTTCTTCCTTTTTTGTATCAAATTTGGAGAAGAACCCAAAAATGTATAGCCACGATTAAAGTTATGAGCATAGTATCGTTTATTCTTTTAGTAGGTTCAATTGCGGCTTTGCTGGGTATTTCGGCTTTTTTATCCGGTTCAGAGACAGCCTTTCTTTCCTTAAATCGCATTCGCCTCAGACACCTGGCGAAAAAGGATAGCGGCGGCCGGGCCGCATTGGTTCAACGGCTTATTGCCAATATCGAGCAGTTGATATCTACAATTTTAATCAGTAATAACTTTGTTAATGTCGCTATATCATCGCTTGCGGCCGCAGCCTTTTATTACTTTCTTGGGCCTAAGATCGGCATTATTACTTCTACTGTTGTAGTAACCATCCTGATTTTAATATTTAGTGAAATTACTCCCAAAATTTTTGCCGCTAAGCACTCGGAAAAGTATTCATTCGCGGCTGCTCCCGTGATGCGTTTTATCATTAACGCCTTAAGCCCCCTATCTAAAGTGTTTACTATGTTTAGCAATTTTATCATTAAGAAGATTTTTGGAGCGGGTCTGAAGAAAAATCCGGTTTTCGTTACAGAAGAAGAGATAAAAACAATGATTGAGGTGGGAGAAGAAGAAGGGGCGCTGGAAAATGAGGAGCGCAAGATGCTTCACAGGGTATTTGAGTTTAACGACATAGAAGTTTCCCGGATTATGATACCGAGAGATGAAATAGTCGCGGCGGACGTAAACTTAGGCGCGAAGAAACTGTTAGATCTATTGATTCAGGAAGGCTATGCCCGCATTCCTGTTTATGAAGACAAGCTGGATAATGTTATCGGGATTATGTACGCCAGGGATCTGCTTAAGATATGGCAGGGTAATGAAAAGCTGGTTATTAGAGACCTTGTCAGGCCCGCTTACTTTGTGCCATCTGACAAGAATGCTATGGAATTACTCAAGGATTTTCAAAGGAAGCGCATACAGATAGCCCTGGTTGTTGACAATGATGATAAAGTTGTAGGTCTTATATCACTTGAAGACCTTTTGGAGGAGATAGTGGGGGAGATAAGAGATTGGCATGACTAATTCGGCAAAAAAGCTTATTTTTTTATACTCCACCAAAGACTCCGGCCATCGCTATGCCGCCTGGGCTGTAGAAAAGGCCGCGAGGGCTATGGATGATAAGGTGGAAACCCTTGATGTGGAAACGCTTAGATTTATTTCACCTAAGCTGGGCGAACTTGCCCATAAGGCGTATGTTGGTTTGGTAAGAAGAAATAACAGGATTTATGATTATCTGTGGGACAATCAAAGGGTATATAAAGGAACCAGCCGCCTGAAGATGGCCATCCAGCACTTTAATCAAAATAAGTTCAGGAAGCTTTTTTACAGTTTTAGGCCGGATGTGGCAATATGCACCCAGGCGCTCCCCTGCGGAATAATTTCCAAGCTGAAAGAAACTACCGATATTCCCTTTAAGATCGCGGCCGTAATTACTGATTATGACGTGCATTCATACTGGATTTATGACAATGTGGATTATTATATGGTGGCCACATCCGAGATGAAGGAAAAGTTGAGTAAAAAAGGGGTTTCCGCGGGCAAGATTAGAGTTACGGGAATTCCTGTAAGTCCCTCCTTCAGCCTGAAAACGAATAAATTTACCGCGAGAAAAAAACTTAGTATTGATGAGAAACTGCCGGTTGTCTCGATAATGGGCGGTAGTCTTGGTTTGGGACCGGCGCAAAGGGTGGTTCGCTGTTTGGACAGGATAAAAGAGGACTGCCAGATACTGGTATTTGCCGGAAGAAATATAAAGGTAAAGAAAAAATTAGAGGTGCTTTCTGAGAAGTTAAGAAAATCTCTCACAGTCTATGGATATGTTGATAATATTGATGAGTTTATGGACGCATCCGACCTTTTAATTACTAAGCCGGGAGGCATAACGGCGACAGAGGCGCTGGTAAAAAACCTGCCGATGGTACTCTATAATTTTATCGGTGGGCAGGAGACAAGAAATTGCAGGTTTTTAATAAAAGGAGGGGCGGCCGTTGAGGCAAGGTCTATTCGGCAGTTAAGCAGTTTGGTAAACGATTTGCTGGGGCATTATGAAAAGTTAAATGATTTATCTAAAAGAGCCAAGTTGTTTTGCCGTCCGGACGCTTCTTCTTTAATAGCAAACATTGTTTTAAAAAGCATTTGACTTTAGTTTAGGTATATGATACACTACAACAAATGTCAGGAGGTGTGTTTATGGAAGCATATTGTGTAAAATGTAAGGCTAAGAAAGAAATGCAGGAAGCTCAGGAAGTTACAATGAAGAACGGCCGCACGGCTATGAAGGGCAAGTGTCCTGATTGTGGAACATCTATGTTCAGAATTATGGGCAAGAAGAAGGATTAATACGAAAATAATTAATGAGGCGTAATAGCTCGCAGAGTACACAAGATAAGCTTTTAATTATTGCCAAAGCAGCTTTAGAGAAAAAAGCCGATAACATAGTCATAATGAATATGAAAAAATTGTCTATGGTATGCGACTTTTTTCTTATTTGCAGCGGAAATACTGAAAGAAAAGTAAAGGCTATAGCAGGTAGCATAACTGATGACCTAAAGAAAGCCGCGTTAAAAGTTTGGCATATTGAAGGTTACAACGAAGCGAGTTGGGTTTTGCTTGATTGCTATGATGTTGTGATTCATATATTTAAAAGTGAATTAAGGGATTTTTATAATCTCGAACGCCTCTGGGCTGATGCCCCCAAGGATATGCTTACTGAAGAAAGTGTTAAAAAAGTTAAAGAAAAACCTCATTGTTTCAATAAATAAATCCATCCTTAATAACCTTCCGTCTTTAAAAGACAGACCATTTCACGTTCATTTAGACATTCCTAAAGATAGAAAACATGGACATCTCTCTACAAACGTAGCTTTTCAGATATCGTCTTTTATTAGGCAAAACCCCCTGAAGACAGCTGAACTTATTTGCGAGAGCTTATCAGCCCGCCTAAAAAAAAGCAAGTTCCGGAGCCGCATTATGAGGGTTGAGGTAAAAAAGCCCGGCTTTATAAATTTTTTCTATACCAGGAATTTTCTGTACAAGCTCTTGAGGGTTATTGCTGATTCTCCCAATAAGTTTATCTTCTCTAATTCCGGTAAAGGCATGAAGGTTCAAATTGAGTTTGTCAGCGCTAATCCTACAGGTCTGCTGAGTATTGCCCATGGCCGGCAGGCGGCAGTGGGAGACGCGATAGCCGGCATCTTAAATGCCCGCGGATATAAGGTGACCAGAGAGTACTTTATAAATGACGAAGGAAATCAGATAGACGCCCTTGGTAAATCGGTGATGGCCAGGTACCTTGAGCTTCAGGGCAAGGAGGCATCCCTGCCGGAAGACGGCTATGAAGGCTCCTATATTATTGATATCGCCAGAGAATTTACGAATAAGTTCAATAAAAGTTCTCTTGACAAAAAACAGCTTAATACCTTAAAAGTAGTATCGATGTTTAGCGTTAAGAGAATAATGGATGAAATTAAAGAGGATTTAGAGGCGTTGGGTGTTTATATGGACGTCTGGTTCTCGCAAAAAAGATTATCGAAAGCGGATAAGATAGGCCAGGTAATTAAGGGGCTTAAGAAAAAAGGTTTAATTTACGAAAAAGATAATGCTCTCTGGTTTAAGTCAACACGCTTTGGCGACGATAAGGACAGGGTAGTTCGAAAAAGCAGCGGTGAATATACTTATCTGGCTCCGGATATAGCCTATCACAAAAATAAATTAGAGAGAAAGTTCAGAAAAGTGATAAATATCTGGGGGCCGGACCACCATGGTTATATAGCCCGGCTTCAGGCAGCGGTATCGGCATTAGGAGCGCCTGAAGGATTTCTGGAGATACTGATTATACAGCTGGCTACCCTCTATAAAAACGGTAAGCCTGTTTCAATGTCAACCAGAAAGGGTCAGTATATAACTTTAAAAGAGTTGATTCAAGAGGTGGGTAAAGACGCTGCCCGCTTCTTCTTTCTTATGAGAAAGAGAAATAGCCATCTTGACTTTGATTTAGAGCTTGCCAAGAAAAAGTCGACGGACAACCCTGTTTATTATATTCAATATGCCCACGCAAGAATTTCCAGTATTATTGAATTAGAGAAGAAGGAAG
>DAOVNW010000021.1 GCA_030630095.1 Candidatus Omnitrophota bacterium | reverse complement strand
TGCTACAGAAGTAAGCGTTATGAGAGGCAAAAGATAATCAGCGGTACTCTTAATGATAAGTCTTGAATTCTCAAAAGAGGTCGTTGTGGATTTAAGTGAAAGGAAATAAATCAACCCACCAAACAAAACACAAGCAAGGATAACAAGAAGACAAAACCTGATGATAAAACGGCTTTGAAACTTCTTATCAATATAATAGTTCCTTCTCTTATACGGTTTATTCGCCTTTTGACTTTTCATCACTTCCTCCGCGTTTTGTAGGAATCAGCGCGACTTAATCAAGCGCGATGTTTTTTAAGGTTTCTTTATTTATAGAAATATAGGCTTTCTCTTTTAAGTCATTTATCCACGCGCGCATAAGCTCTGTCTCTTTTTCGCGGCGCAAAAAGCGCCTCAACCGGCTTTTAATATCCAAAAGCGGCTTAATTTCAGGATCCTTTGATTTCAACTTGTTATAATAGTCGGTTATCTCATTATCGTAGACGTAAACGCTGTCTGAAATCTCGCCTGATTTTTTCTCAATTAGAGTTTTTAAAAGCGTCTGCTTCCAGTAGTTCTCAATTGTTCTCCTGAATCGCTCTTCTTTATCAAGATTCAGTGACTGCGCCTCCTGAAGCAAGATCTCTTTTTCAATCAAGTCGTTGAGGAGCTCCATCCGGCCGCTAAAATCATTAACGGCATCAGGCCGGTAGATAGAAAGCGCTTTTAAGTCCTGCCTGAGATCTTCTTCGCTCATATAATATGCGTTAATCTGGACAACCACCTTCCGCCCTTCTTCTTTTTTAGTACAGCCAAAGCTAAGAAAAACAAAACCGCATAAAATAATAACCGTACAGCCTTTTAACATCAATCCCCTCCTGATATACAGATAAAAAACTTTGCGCCGCTATTGTATTTATAATAGCATTTTAATTCTTAAAAGGGCTCTTGTCAAGTGCGAAAAAAAATTTAAATTTCTCCTTTACAGCAGGTACACATTGTACTATAATATAAAAAATAAAAAAAGGAGCGGGGATATGATTAAGACAGGGCATAAAAATTAT
Organism: Candidatus Omnitrophota bacterium; assembly: GCA_030630095.1. Lineage (GTDB taxonomy): Bacteria > Omnitrophota > Gorgyraeia > JAGLLT01 > JAGLLT01 > JAGLLT01. Next base: position 9,079 of record DAOVNW010000021.1, on the reverse strand, counting down.
TTGTTGGTTTTTGTCTTACTGATAATAATGGCTTCGCCTGCCGGGCTTTATGCCAAAGATGCCGGCCTTACCGGCGAGGACACGGCTCCAAAGGCGGATGAAAAAACAAGCTTAAGGTTTTTCGGAAAAAAAGTGATACCCATCATCAATTTGGACGCCCTGGGCACTTACTCTAAAATTCAGGGCTACAATGCCACCGAAGGAGCGCTTATTGACCTGCTTATTTCACCAGCCGTTAAAATAACTGATAAGCATTATCTTATTCCCCTTTACAATTTTAATTACAACCGTTCCCGCCAGATTATAGCCGAAGATGAAGGCGGCCATTTGATACAGGAAACTATGATTCATAATGCATACTTTACGAACAAACTGCAGCTAACAGATAATCTGGTAAATAAAGTCAGCCTCTTTGGCAGCTGGGCTTATTACAAAGAAACCGCGGATGAAAAATGGTCAGAGGGCCTTTATGATTATATTGATGTTGGCGGCATAGTCGACTTCGAGTATGTCTTAGGCAATCCAAAAGATAAAATTTATAAAGAAGCCGGGCTGGAATTCGAATATTACAGGCGTGAGTACTCCAACTTCAAATCACTTATTTCTCTTGCCCTGCCCACAGCTCCTGAAACGGATGAAAAGGATTTTGACGGCTACAAAGCAACTCTTTCTTACCTGAGAGACAACCCTGACGACCTCTCCTTTGAAGCTTCATACCAGCCTTTATTCAAAAACTACAATGATAAACTGATCATCGGCTCGGACGGTGTTTTGGAGTCAGGAAACAAGAGAGAAGATAACCAGCACGCCTTCAACCTCAATTTTACTTATCCGGTAAACAAAAGGCTGAAGGTGTCGCTGGATAATGAGTTAGTTATAAATCGCAGTAATCAGAACTTTTATGATTCAATGGATACCGTAATATTATCAGACGACGCCTTTTTGCCTGATTACTATGATTACAACTCCTTTAAAATAAAACCAAAGGTTACTTACGACATAGCCATCAAAAAAGAGAAGGACTTAACCGTACAGTTGTCCTACGCCTATCTCGATAAACGTTATACTGACCGCAAAGCTCAAAGCTCTGCCGGCCCCTATACGGGAAGCGATGAAGAGGATGAATTCCATACTTTCAGCCTGGGACTTTCTTATCCGTTAACGGAGACAATAAAGGCCGTAGCTATGTTTGATTATACTATCGCAGAATCCAATATGGAATACGAGAAGTACTACAGATATAACTACGACCTAATGAGTATAGCCTGCGGCATTTCCTGCCGTTTCTAAAACAAAATCTGTGAATAAGGGGTTAAGTCCAAAGTTAAGACTTGACCCCTTTTCTACTTTTCTATCTGCCTACTTTGATAAAGTAAATATCTTTATCGTTTAATTGGTTGATAAACCTTTTTAGCTCCGCGTCGCCTTGATATGGCCAATAGTCTAAATTCTTGGCTTCTTCGTAAGCCTCTTTGATGGTCCAGCCTTCAACCACTACTCTGTAAACGGCTGTCATCACTCCTGTACGGCCACGTCCGCTTCCGCCGTGGATAAAAACCGGAAATTTACTCTTATCCGTAACAACCTCAAGGAACCCAATAACCTGTTTATCAGCCGGCATTCCCCTTACGCTTAGAGGAATGTTAATAAACTTGAGGCCAAAGGCCTGCGCCATGCTTTCTTCGCGCTCAAGCTCCTCTGAGGGCTGTTGAAAACACAATATAGTCTTTATTTTTAATTCCTTAAGATACATTAAGCCCGCCATATCGGGACACCCGCCGCGGTAGAGATTATCGTTAATTCTGTAAAAAGCCGGTATAGTTTCAAAGGGGTCATTATCATGCTGTGTATGGACGCAACCCGCGCCAATTACTGCTAAACAAAGCGATAAAATAACTACTTTAAATTTCATACAAGTTCAACCTCCTCTTCAATCCGCGGCAGATAGGCGTTATAGCCTCTTCTCTTTAATGACGACACCAAATTTAGCGACTGTTCTTCTTCACCATGAACTACAAATATATTTTTTAACAACCTGTCACTTTTCCTGACATAGGTTAAGAGTTCATTTTTGTCAGCGTGGGCGCTGAAGGCGTTTATCACCTCTACCTCGGCATTTAATTTATACTCCTGCCCGAAGATTCTTACCTTCTTGCGCCTTTCAACCAGTCTTCTGCCGAGAGTATTTTGAGCCATATAACCAACCACAATTATAATAGTATTTTTATTCTCTATATTATTTTTTAAATGATGTAAAATCCTTCCCGCTTCACACATACCGGAAGCCGAAATTATAATCATAGGCTCCCTGCTCTCATTAATTTTTTTAGATTCTCCAACACTGCTTGTAAAGTGAAGATTATCAATGGCAAAGGGGCTCTCATCATGATAGGCCATCAACTTCGACTCTTCATCAAAGCACTCAACATGATTTCTAAATACCTTTGTTACGTTTATGGCCATCGGACTATCGATGTAGACAGGAAGAGCCGGTATTTTTTTGCCCTTCATAAGCTCACTAAGATAATAAATAATCTCCTGCGATCTCCCCAAAGCAAAGGACGGTATGATAATTTTACCCCCCTGCTTCACCGCCTTGTTGATATAAAAGGCTAATTCCGCTTCAGCATTTTCTATATCACCGTGCAGGCGGCCCCCGTAAGTACTTTCAAGAATGAGGTAGTCAACAGCTCCTTCCGGCAAGAGAACAGGATCCTTTAAAATGGGCATATTATTTCTTCCAAGATCAACCGCGTAGGCGATTGTCAGGGCATCGCCCCCCTCCCCTTTAACACTGATAAGCATTATGGCGGAACCCAATATGTGGCCGGCATCAATAAAAGTACAGGATATATCAGAAGTAACACGAAACTTTTTATTATAATGCCTGCCGGCAAAAAAAGTTATGGCCTTCTCGGCATCCTCATTAGTATAAAGGGGCTTCCTTAAAGGCCGGCGCATTCTTCTGTTTATTTTATTGACGTACTTAATATTTTCTTCCTGAATGTGAGCCGAATCCAGAAGCATAATGTTACACAGGTCGGCCGTTGCCTCAGTCGCGTAGATTTTTTTATTAAAACCCTGTTTAACCAAGTTAGGAATATTGCCGCAGTGATCAATGTGGGCATGCGAAACAAGGAGAGCGTCTATCTCAGATGGGTTAAAAGTAAAGGTACTGTTTATTCTGTAATAGTCATCGCGGCGGCCCTGAAAAAGACCGCAGTCAATTAAAACTTTACTCTTACTTGTCTCCAGCAAATGCATCGAGCCCGTAACAGTTCTTACACCTCCGCAAAACTTAATTTTTACCGGCATCCGCCATCATCTCCATTTTTTAATAGACGTTTCTTGTTTTTCATACAGGGTAAAATTTCATCGGCTTTAAATCTATGCCAAGCTCGATATGATAAAAAGTACGGCTTGATGGTCTTCTGAAAAGAGCTGTCAATAATTAAATGCCCCAACATTCCTAAACTTAAGGCCGCGGCCTCCCAATTTAAATTAAAATATAAACCGCAGATTAGAATCAAGGGCAGAAGTTCCCATGAGTGAAAAAAGAGATAAACCCGCCCCGACTTTACAAATTCGCCGCATAAAAACTTCTTCAGATTAAATCTAATTCCAAAACACAAAAAATAATCAAACAGATGATCTATGTCAATTAAGATGCCGCCTAAGACGCATAATAAAATAAGACGGGTATCCGCTGTATAAAAAAATAAAAGCGCGCTCATCACACCCGTAACCGCCAAATGAGCGGTTAAATCGTAAAAAAGATTCTTCAGCTTCTTTATTTCCATCAATATTCTTTTAATAATTATTTTACCTCTTAATTAACCGCCTGTCAAAGGATTTTAAAAAACGGGCCTTTAATACTATATAACTTTTAAAACAATGATAGTAATATCATCATGCTGAGGAGCCTTTGCCGAAAAGCGCCTTATCTCATCCTTTATAGCGTTTAAAATACCCTGGGCGCTTTTATTGTGCTCTCTTTTTATAATTTCTTTAAGGAGTTCAAATCCAAACTCTTCCGACTTCACGCTTCTGGCCTCTGTTACACCGTCAGTATAGTAGACCAAAACATCACCCCCGGATAAAGTAAAGTCTTTTTCGTCAAATTCAACACCCGGCATAAGGCCCAAAGGCATCCCTTTGGCAGGCCTTTCCTCTTTTACCGTGTCTGTCTTTTTTTCATAGAGCATAAGAGGGAGGTGCCCCCCGTCCGCGAGGCGCACTTTTTTGCTTAAGTCATCAATTATCGAATAAGAAACGGTTACAAAAAGCCCTGTCCTTGCTCCGGCCGCGAGCTCTTCATTTAGTCTACTAAGAACCTTTTGAGGTTCTGTAAACTGCTTAGCCCAGCTTCTGAATTCAGTTACTATTCTGACCATAAACAGGGCGGCGGGAATACCCTTGCCGGATACATCGGCAATCATAATCGCGAACTTATTATTACCTAAATCAACAAACTGATAAAGGTCTCCTCCAACCTGACGGGCGGCATCCATTGAAGAAGCTACCTCAAACCCCTCTTTTTTTAAGGGCTCCTGCGGCAGGAAGCTTTCCTGTATGCGGCGGGCTACACTCAGCTCCTTCTCAAGAAGCTCGCTCCTGTGCTTTTCAACAATCAGATGGTACAATATTAAAGCTAAATACAGAAAGATACCAACTAAAACAGGATAAAAAATGTCTATCCAGACACCGCAAAAAATAAAAAGGCCGAAGGACGCTGTAATAAAAAACAAGATAGCTATACCATTATAGACAAGCCCTCTATAGATTGTTGTCCGTGATAATAGAAGTACCGCTCCCGCCCAGAGGATAAGTATAAACAGATTTGTTAATCTACCCGCCCGTACTAAAAATTTACCCGAGACAATAGAGTTGAAAACATTAAGATGAACACCTATGCCCGGATACCTTTCGGCTAAAGGAACCGGCTGTAAATCATGAAGGCCGGCGGCAGTCAATGCCACAAAGCAGGTCTTGCCTTTAAAGTCCGACAGGCAAATTGGCGGCACCTCCCCGTCTTCATTTTTAGCGCTTAACGCGTATGACTTGATTACGTCAGCAAAGGAGTAGTGCTTAAAGGTCTTTTCCCAGGTACCGGCATAATTAACGATAAGTTCATTTCTTTCATTAAGCGGAATCTTAACCAAATTGCCCAGCTTTACGTATCTTCCCGGCTCAAATACAATATCCTCCTTTTTTATGTTTAAATAATCAAGGGCCGCGCTAAAGGCCAGGTGGGGATAATATTGTCCGTCAGATTTAACGTAGAGTGGTATTTTTCTGTTTTTTCCGTCAATATCCGGAACAAAATTGATATGGCCGTGGGAGGCGCTTGCCTCTTTAAGGCCGCTTATTATAGGATCTTGCAGATACTCCGCCGTAATTTCACCCTTTTTTTTACGGTTCAGGCAAAAAACGTATGGAAGGTAAATTTCCTTACCTTGCTTAACAACCTCAAGCAATAAACTATCAGACTTACTCTCTTCACTAAAAACCACATCAAAAACTATCTGCTTCGCGCCAGCCTCCCGCAAAGCCTCAATAAGATAGCCATGATATATCCTGTCAAATGGCCAACGGCCTATTGCCTCAAGGGTATCTTCGGCAATCTCTATCACAACAATATCGGGATTAGTTTTCTGAAGGGGGCGGGCCTTAAATCTTAAATCAAGGGTTTGAAGTTCAAAAGTTTCAAAAACCCTAAAATAACCGCAAAGCAAAACTACGGCTGCACACAAACATACAGCCGCGTATCTAATAATTTTATCGTTTTGCTTAAGCATAAGGTTTTAGCGGGCTATTCGGTAACGATTAGTGTGAGTAATTATTTTCTTTTCCGGGACGAGTCTTTTTCTTCTTCGTCACCTTTAAAAAGCAGTTTCCATGGATGCTTCTTTATATCATCGCTAAACTCTTTGAAATTTTCCGAGGTTGCTTCTATGTTTTTCAAGGTTTTATCTATCTCTTTACTGGTAACCAGATCATCCGCGTGATCCGAGAGCTTTTTAACTGAAATGAGCGCTTCTTCCAGCTTATCGGCCATTACTTCCGCCTTTTCCATTAAATCTTCCATTTTAAAAGGTTCTTTGCCCTGGCTTACGCACCCCGGCTCAAGAAAGCAAACCCCGCTGCCTCCGGAGGTTATCTCAACGTATTTTTCACCCATCAGGCCTAAAGTAGAAATATAAAACTTTGAATCTTCCCGTATCTTAGCATCATCTTTTATCCACAGAACAACCTCTACGTGAGTATCATCCTCATCGCAGATAACTTTAATATCCTCCACGTGGCCGACTTTAGCGCCGCAGAGCCGCACAGGAGCATGCGGCCTGAGGCCGCTGATAAAATTAAACTCTACGTTAAGCTCATAGCCATCCTTCGAAACATTCAAGCCTATGGTGGCGTACACAAAATACAACATAATAGCCAGGACGACAATGAGCATAATGCCCGTCTTAAATTCATTCGTTACTTTAGGCATAACCTTCTCCCTTTATTTTTTTGTCAACTCAGTCAGATAATCATCACCCAGCTGTGAAAAAGAAATAGGCCCATCAGGGCTTCCCGTAATAAACTGCTGGACCAGCTTGCTTTTTGAAGCCTTTATCTGCCTGGGTGTTCCCACCTCTACAATCTCACCCATATGCAGCATAGCGATTCTTGAAGCAATTCTAAAAACACTCTGCATTTCATGAGTAACCACTACAGAAGTAACGGATAACTTCTTAGAAAAATCAAGAATCATCTTATCAATTACACCAGCTACCACAGGATCTAACCCCGCTGTCGGTTCATCGTAAAATACGTAAGACGGATCGTGCGCGATAGCCCTTGCCAAACCGGCTCTTTTTTTCATACCCCCCGAAATCTCACTAGGCAGAAGGTGACCCATGCCTCTCATATTAACCATGCTTAATTTGAGGTTGACAATAATGTCAATAACGTTTTTATCAAGATTAGTATGCTCTGTCAGCGGCAAGGCTATATTCTCCTTGATAGTCATATAATCAAGGAGGCCGCCCGACTGGAAAAGCATACCTATTTTAAGCCGGATTTTATCAAGTTCGCGGGCCTTCAGGGAATTAATATCCTTGCCTTCAATCAGCACCTGCCCGGAATCCGGTTTTAATATGCCTATTATATGCCGAAGGAGTGTGCTCTTACCGCAGCCGGAACCGCCCATAATAACCATTACCTCACCTTTGTATATCTTTAAATTAACACCGTTTAATACGCGGCGGCCGCCGAAATTTTTAACTAAATTCCTAACTTCAATTACCGGCTCACTATCAACTTTTGCTTTTTTAAACATTAGTTCCTTTTAGCCCCGTTTACAAATATTAATGCCGGGTAAGTATATTCATTTAAACCTTGGCGAAATAGAATATTGCCGTAAGTATAGCGTCGGCTAAAATAATAAGCACGAAAGAGGTAACCACGCTCTCGGTAGTAGCTTTACCCACGCCCTCCGCTCCCCCTTTAGTGTTAAGTCCATTATAGCAACCGATTATGCATATTATCACGCCAAAGACGGCACTTTTTAACAACCCCGTATAAATGTCCTTCCACTCTAAAAACTCCTTCGTTAAATCAAGATAGAGATGGGGGTCAATATTAAGATTTAAGGTACCGATTATAAAACCGCCGAATATTCCGCTTAAGTCCGCGATAACCGTTAAAGCCGGAAGCATAATCAATAAAGCCAGAAACCTGGGTACTACCAGGAATCTTACCGGATTAAGAGCCATAGTCTCTAAGGATTCAATCTGCTCGGTTACTTTCATGCTTCCTAATTGCGCGGTTATTGCCGCGCCCACTCTTCCGGCAACCACCAAGGCGGTCATTACCGGGCCCAGTTCTCTGGTCACCGAAACGGCGACTAAGCCGGTAACAAAAATAACAGCTCCCATCTGTTCAAGCTGATAGGCGCTCTGCATAGCCAAAACAATTCCGATGAATAATGAAATAAAAGACACGATAATAATTGACCGCACGCCCACAAAAACCATCTGCTCAAATATGCCGTCGCGCTTAGCGGCCTTACCCTTAAAGGGGCCTATAAAAAGCCAATGCAGAACCTGAAAAAAAAGGCTGACTATATCCCAAATAAAAAACGAGAAGTTATTTGCCGCTCTTCCCGCGGCATTGATAGGATTTTTAGACATAGAATTTAAGTCTTTCATATATTTTTAAAAGGAAGCAAGCGCTGCTTCTTCAGACTCCTGAATATCAAAAATGTCTTTCAGGCGGACCATTTCTAAAATATCTTTTATCTTATCAGGTACATTTGCCAACTTTAGTTCGCCGTCTATCGCCTTTATCTTTTGCAAAATTTCAACCACCGTTGCCATACCCGAGCTGTCAATATAAGTTAAATTTTTCATATCTATAACTATCTTTTTTATATGCTTGTCGGTTAATTCAATAAGCCGTTTTCTTAAGTCAGGCGATGTTGAAAATGTAATTTCACCGCTTACCCGGCAGATACTAATATCGTCTTTGCTTTCTATTTTTATTTCCACCTTACTCCCTCCCCGTAATATTTTTTAACATTGTAATCCGGTTGCCCTTCTCATTAAAGTATACCTCATCCATCAGGCGTTTAATTAAGAAAACTCCCCTGCCCTTTAACTCCTGCAGGTTCTCCTCAAGCGTTGGATCGGGCAGGCCATTGAAATCAAAGCCTTCACCTTCATCTTCTATTATAAGCTTTAATATATTATTTTCAACAGAGTATTTTACCTTTACCTTTAAATCATTATCAAACTTATTTCCATACTTTATAGCGTTTATCAACGCCTCCTCCAGGCAAAGCCGTATATCCAATAATTCATAGGCGCCAAGCTTGAAGGGTTGAAGCGACCCGAGCACCTCTTCGCTTACTTTTTTAATAAAGTTTAAATCACTTGGGATTACTATTAATTTATCGATAGCCATTACGATGTCCCTTTATCTATTAAAAAATAATTATACCTTACCGCTCTCGCAAATGCAAACAACTTCTTTTTAGATAGCGGACGAATTTTTATACAGCTCATTAGCAACGCTTTTTAAATATTTTTTT
>DAOVNW010000074.1 GCA_030630095.1 Candidatus Omnitrophota bacterium | reverse complement strand
TCGGGGTTACTACTTGTCGCTTTTATTAAAGTAAGCAGACGGCAAATCCAGATTTTATTATCTTTTAAATCATCTTTAGAAAGCTCAATTTGTTTAGCGATTTTCCTAAATTCTTCCTTAGATTGACTTATATTCGCCCTTAGATTTCTTCCTGTCTTGCCGTGTTTTAATTCAAATACTCCCTTTGCCTCCTCGGCGCTTTTCTTATCGTGATATATAGAAACTATTTCAACCGCCAGCCTCTCTTTGAGTTTCTTGGGCGCGTCTTTATGCGAGGCAAAAACATTTTTAACCTCGCCGGAGGTCAATCTGGTGCAAAGATTAAAATAGTCCGGCATTTGCTCATCAGTAATGCTCATTAACTTAGCAAACATATTTTCTGCGGACTCGGTAATGCCGATATAGTTACCCAGGCTTTTACTCATCTTTTCTTTTGTGCCAAGGCCCTCTAAGACCGGCATCATAATGATGACTTCAGGCTCCTGTCCGTAGACTTCCTGAAAACTGCGGGCCACCAAGCAATTAAACCTCTGGTCTGTGCCGCAAATTTCTACGTCAGCTTCCAGAACAACTGAATCATAGCCTTGAATCAAAGGGTACAAAAATTCGTGCAGCCCTATTGCCTGATTTCCCTTGTATCTTTTTTCAAAGTCATCCCTTTCTAAAAGCTGGGCTACTGTGTAATGAGAAGCAAGTTTGATGACCTCTGAAAAGTTCATTTTTTTACACCAGGCGCTGTTAAAAACTATCTCTGTTTTGGCGGGGTCTAAAATTCGAAAAATCTGCTTCTTTAAGTTCCCGGAATTTTCTTTTACGTCCTTTTCAGTTAACGACTTGCGGGTTTTTGACTGTCCTGTCGGATCACCTATCATTCCCGTAAAGTCACCGATTAGAAAAATAACATGGTGGCCTAACTCCTGAAACTGTTTTAATTTATATAGGGGCACAGCAGTTCCCAGATGAATGTCAGAAGCTGAGGCGTCAATACCCAACTTTATCCGAAGAGGCTTCTTCTCCTTTGCTGACTTCTTTAATTTCAAAACCAGCTCCTTCTCGGAAATTACATCAGCCACACCCTTCATCAGGAAATTAAGCTGGCTATCAATGTCATTAAGTCTTTTATTCATAAAATCTCCTATCATTTTTTTTAGTTTAACACCGCCTTGCGGCTAAGTCAATCCAAAAAAAAGAGGCCGGAGTATTTTCTCCGGCCCCATAGAAATCCAAATATTTATTCTTCAAAAGCTATATTATCTATATAGATAGCGCCTTTTGTCCTGGTGACGCAGGTTTCCTTATAGAAGTCCGGCTGGTTCTCAAGCACAATGGCAATTCTTTTGGGCTTGTCCCAGCGGCTAAGAATGCCCTTAAATTCAGTAAGCGGTATTGTTACCTTCTGCCACCTATCAGTAATTCCTCTAACAAAGTAAATTACCTCTACATTATAAATATCCCAAATCTCTATCTTCAATCTCTTCGTAAAGCCTTCCGCCCCGTCACCCTTTATATAAAAGGAAAAGTTATTATATGGAGTAAGATTTTCCCCTTCAATAAACTGGCTATAGGCGCAAAAGGCGCGTCTGTCAGGAGCTAAATCATAACTTAACTTCAACCCATAACCAAAATCTCCTACCCTATTCTCACTGTCGTACCGCGGGGAAAAACCCTGATAACCATGAGCATCAAGTTTCCAGAGTTCAACTTTGCCGCCGAGATTATTAGGATCTTTGCCGTCATCAAAGTCATCAACAATCAGGATGGGTACATTTAGCCGGTTGGCCGCTATTTCTACCGGCACAAGAAACTGCTCGTCTCTCATAGCATATACTTCTAACAAATCATTTTCTACCTCATAGAAGTCCTTTAATAACTCTTTGCCGTTTTTAACGATCGGATCCCGCCCAAAAAGCTGCCAGATTATGCCGTCGTTTAAATAATTTGCCAGGCTTAAAAAGAGCATAGTTTGATCCAGACTGCTAAGATACGTAGGATTAGAAGTAGTTTTACCGGTCTTTATATTTATAGCATCGCAAAATCCAAAATCATAGGTTTGGCCTTTTATCTTAAAACCCTCGCGGGCACCCATAGCTTCCAATGTCCTTAAATTCTCTATTACTTTTCGCGGATAATAAATAATGGCCAACGCGCTGGCGTGGGGCGTTATAACATTGGTCGGCAAAAAACCGCCCTCTGTATAACCACTTCCCGGAATGTATGAACTGGACCAACCCCAAACAGGTAAATTCTTTTCTTTAGCATAAAGCATCTGAACGTAGGCAAAGTCAGCGGCAGACTTACCCACCTCTGTCTTTCGTTCATCAAGAAATATTCCACCCATTGCCTGCATAAATATACCGCCCCAATTCCAGCCGGGTTTATAAAAGGACATTCCATACTGCTCAATTCTCTCTCTGTCCAACTTATACCATGTTTCAACCGGAGCCGCGTTAGAGGCAATCATAAAAAAACTGGCCAATCTTGTATCGGCGGCCAAATAACCCAAGCGACCCGAGAGCTTTTTATTTACAATATCAAAGGCTCCATAGCAGCTTTTTGTAGCCTTATCATAGAATATCGGCCACTTAATACTTTCCATGATACGCGTGGCCTGCTCGTAAACCTGAGGAAATTTCTGACGAACCACAATAAGTCCAGCAGGTAACTTGTTAAAATCAGATATATAGTATGTGCCGGGAGTCGCCTGCGTTTTGCTTCTTACGTCAATCCAGTTAATTAAAAACCCGTTCCAGTTTTCTAATTTTTCAAGGCTGTCCAGTATTTTTTCAATTCTCGCTACAGCGCCTTCTTCATCCAGAAAGCCAAGTTCACAAGCTGCTACTATGCTCGTTAAATAAAGACCAACATTGGTCGTATTTGTATGGTTGGACTTTGTATCAGAATCATAAGGAAAGCCTGTTTCGGGAGCCACGTAGTGGTCAATACATCTCCATGTATCTTTAGCCAAACTGTAAACATACTCCTTATCATCTCCCGGAAGAGCGGATGCCGGATAATGCTTACTCCCGCCGCACCCTTGAATAACACACATAAAAAAAAGACCACAAAAAATTACAAAAAGTTTATTCATTCGCCTCACTTGCCCTCCTCAAACCTTTTATTGAAATTATATCATATAATTCTATATCTGTCAAATTAACCATTAAAGATATTAAATAATTTACGGTTAATGATTTTAAGAATGCAGCCTATCTTTACCCTTATAAGCTTTAAGCAGGCCGCTGAAAAATGAGGAAATTTAACTTACAAAACAAGGAGGTGCAAGTCAGTCTCCAACGGCCTGCTTAGAACTTTTTTACCAGCGGATTAAGCTTGTTTTCTTCTTCCTATCCCAAACAAGCCCAATAATCCACTACCCAGCAAGATTAAACTTGCCGGTTCGGGAACTGCTTCAACACTCATATCGTCCCAGCCAATAGAACCGGCTGTTGGATTTCCGCCGTAATTATTGGTGACATACAAAACTAATCTTCCAACGTTAGCACTTGTAGGCGCGGTTAAATCTTTGGAGATGAACTTCCATGCATCATTAGCATCAACTCCATCACCGTAAAAATAGCCTACATCTTCCATTGTGCCTTCGTCCCACTCGACCTTCATTAGGCCATTCCAGTTAACCGCGGCGCTAGTCGAAGGTGAGTAAGCCCAACCACTAACTGTATACTTTGTTCCGCCTGTCACGGTAAAGTCCTGATAGACACCCGAATCGTCATGCCATGTCGTAACAGCTCTTGAACCTACGGATGTGTGATTATAATCATCGTGATAGGCTCCACTGCCACCCCAAGTTGACCATCCGTCGATGACAGTATCTACACTTGTAAACGGTCCCATGTTTCCGCTTTCAAGATCACCGTTGACAAGGCCAGCTTGAGCTGCCGTTGAAAAGGACAATAAACCGGCTAACAACAAGCAAAATACTACTAAAGTTACTTTTTTCATACTTCCGCCTCCTTTTTCTTTTTTAAGTAAATTAATATTTTTCAATATTTTCACCTCCTTTCTGTATATAATTTTTATTTTCAAATTCAGTTTTTCAATGAACAATCTACTTCTCAAGCAGTATTATACACTCCCTTATTTTAGCCTCAACAAAACCGGCAATTAACACGTCTCTGATATAAGCGCTTTTAACTATTTCATAACAACGTAAAGCAATCTCTATATTTCTGCGCTTTTCCTTCTCTGAGATTACTTTCTCATCACCGGCTTTAATCTTAAATTCATCACCCATATAGTAGTATCTTCCGTAATATGATTTCCTCGCGGTATCATTCTCCATGCTCTTAATAAATAAGATTACGCAATCTCTATCCTCTTTGGAATAAGGAATTATAAATTCAGCCTTCTTCCTCTTCTTCAGCCATTCTTCGGTACTCCTAATTTTCTGCTGAGCAATAGTTTTCGTCTGCCCATCCTGAGCAACATTATAAGCTATCTCATAACACAACAGACTGCTGTAATAGTTTTTCTTGTTCCGCGCATCCCGCCCGCCCATCTGTGCCTTTTCAAAATAACTGGCTAACTCAAGATACCGCTGGGCATACTCCTCTTTTAAGCCCGATACAGCCAGATTATTGATAATCCTTGATATCAACTCAGCATCCTCACGGCTACAAGGTACTGCTAAATCACCTTTTTCTAACTCTTTTTCTATCTGACGCTGAGTAAGCGGCGGCTTCTCTTCTTCAACTCCACTCTTCACGCCTGTTATTTGCTCAACTTTTTTCTTCACGGATTTAATGTATTTAATGTGTCCTGTAACCATTTTTTCAAAGTGGCTATCTATAACTTTTGACCGGTTGAACTCTTCCAACGCATAGTCCAGCAAGTTATTCTCAAAACAATATAAGCCCAGGTCATAATGCCCCATAGCATCAGTTGCCGAGATGGATTTAAGTCTTTTTTGATAAACGTCTTCGGGAAGCAAGGACAGTTTTTCTTCACGCTTAACTATAGAGCTTACTAAGCGGCGCCTAACCATCTCTATCTTACCTGAAGAATTTTTAAATTCAATACTGGCCTTAGTTTCACTTAATACCTTCCCTTGCATAACCCCGCCTCTCTTTAAAAGGATAATATCGGCAGGAAGAAGCTCTGAACAAAGCAGAGAACTCATTACGACCAAACTAACTATTATTGCTTTTCTTAACATCTCCTCCATCCTTTCAATCTTAAATACCGCGGTAATAAAGAACCTTAGTTGGCGGCAGATAAGTAATATGTACGTCTTCCAAAGCAATAGTCTCGCTGAAATAAGGCGGTGTACCACCTGTGCCCGGCTTATCATCTGTTGAAAAGTTAGCCTTATATTGAATACTTGTAGAGTCTGAAGAAGCTATAGAGTTACCTGAAGCCGCTTCATAGACTCCGGTTGTCTTTGTCTCAAAGC
>DAOVNW010000146.1 GCA_030630095.1 Candidatus Omnitrophota bacterium | reverse complement strand
TTTTAGAAAAAAAACTTCTTCAGATGACCAGTAATGTGAGAGAAGGAGCTTCTTTATCCGCGGAATTTACGAGATTGGATATTTTTCCTCCTTTGATCTCAGAGATGGCTAAAATAGGAGAAGAGACTGGGACGATGCCTCAGGTTTTTCATAGGATTTCCGATCATTATCAAAAAGACCTTGGTGTGCGTATGGAACGTCTTGTTATGGCTTTTGAGCCAATTATGATTGTTCTGATTGGAGTTGTGATTGGCGGGATTGTTATTGCTTTGTTTTTACCTCTATTTAAACTTTCCACTTTAGGGTAAGCAATGGGGCTGGAAAATAATTTATAATTGACATAGATGTGTAAAGTGTGGTATAAAATAAGTAGGGAATAGAAAGATATAGGATTTGAAAAAAACTAAACGGAGGCGTTGAATGAGAAAGAGAAAAGGTTTTACTCTTATTGAGTTGATGATTGTTGTAATTATTATTGCTATCTTAGCAGCCGTAGGTATTCCTCAATTTTTTAAAGCAGCCGTAAAAGCAAAAGAATCCGGAGCAAAATCTAATTTAGGGGAAATTCGAAAAGTAGAATTATCCTATAATGCGGTAGCTGGTGGGTGGCTAGCTTTAAATTGCCCGCGTGGGAATGCGTGTCTTTTGCAAGTCGATATTGATAATGCCGATGCCGATAATGACCATACAACGGGAGTTGATATACAAATGGCATTTACGGATAATGAATATACGTATGTACTTCTCGTTGATACGGTGACTGCCACCCCGGCGACTGCTACTGCGGCGACAGTGACGATAAATCTTGCTACCGGGGCAACAACGGGCTGGTAGGCTAAGAGAGAAGCTATGTTAAGTAAAAGAAACCATTATTCTTTTACTCTTGTTGAGCTTCTAATTACGGTTATCATTATTGGTATTTTAGTGGGTATAGGAATAAGCTATTATGTGAATATTGTTCCTAAAGCCAAAGCTGCTAAGGCTAAACATGCCATAACCCTGATCACTGAAGCTGAGAAGATGCATAGGATGGATACGGGGAGTTATCGGGCTGTACCTCCTGGAACTATTAATGGTAGAATAGGCGCTGGAGTAACCGGCATGAATTTAGCGGCTTTAGACAACGATACTGATTTTAATTATTCAGTGACTGCGGCCGGTCGAATTAAGGCAATCAATCCAGTAGCCATTGGTGGATGTGCCGCCGGCACGGAAATCCGCTTTGAAATATCCACCGGCGTTTTAACTGTCCCATCATGTTATCGATGATGCGTTTAAATGGCAAAAGTCTTAGTTTATTAGAGTTAATTATCGCGATAGTGATAGTTGGAATAATCGCTAGCTTTGCTATTCCCGGCTATCTGGGGGTTAAGCAGAGGGCTGAAGGCCGGGGAGCTTCAACTTTGCTAAAATTAATTCATGCTGCTGAAAAGGTTTATGAGCTGGAGTCGGTAGATTATATTCCGTGCGCCGGCTTTGGTCCCTGTAATACCCTTTTGAATCTTGACCTGCCTGAGGATGAATGGACATATAATGTAGCTTGCCTTGGCGGTTGTGGTAATGATTTTCGTGCTACCGCAGTAAATGACGCTGGGACCTGCACCTACTCGATAACTAAAGACACTGATATGACATCGACAGGCGGTTGTGTTTATCATCCTTAATATAAATAATATAAATAGGGATAGCTATCTATTCAAAGGACAAAAATGAAGAAAGCAGTTACCTTAGTTGAAGTAATTGCCGGAGCAATGATTCTATCTGTTACTTTTGCCGGTTTGTTTGCCGCCTTTATCAGCGTAAGAAAATATGTTAATCGAGCGAATAAGCGGCTTATTGCCGCTAATTTAGTGACTCAGCAGATGAATGATTTATACCGGGCAGTTAGAGAGGATACATGGGATAGCGGGGCATTACAGTTAGGCTCTACAAATTTAAGTTGGTATATCATAGATGGCTATACTTATCAGGATGCAGGCCTTCCTAATGAGCGTATTGTAACACCGGTTGGGGATTATCGCCGGGTAAGAGTAAAAATAAATTATCCTTAAGGAAGCAGGAGCAAGTATATATTCTTTCTTTAGTAAAAAAATGCAAGTTTCATTGAAAAAATCAGTTACCTTGGTTGAACTTCTTATCTCTGTAAGTTTATTGGGAGTGATTGTTCTGGGGGCTATTGCTTTTCATCTTGCCGGTGAGAAATTTCTGACTTCTTCAGAGAGAAAAGCTCAGGTGTTAAATGAGTTAACCTTTGTCCTGCAGCATCTTCAAAAGAATATCTTAACAGCCACAGGGTCTGTTAATAACCCGGGTATACGTGTAGTCGGAAACATTTTGTTATTAACTCAGGATACTCAAAATGTAGACTATCACTTTGATACCGGCGGTAATACGATTAGATTCCGGGTTAATGCCGGCGGATGGGAGAATCTTACTGAACGTTTTATTAATCCCGGCTTTGCCATTGCCAGGGTTGATGGAGGGGTTCAAATAACCAACCTGGCTTTAAGGCTAAATCCTGCCGACACTAAAAATGATAGCACTAATCCCGAGGTAACCACCATAGATGCCCGAGGTAACCGCACGGTATATTTCTACTCCCTGTCCCACTCCTGGTAATAATACTCCTTTAATGATTATACGCGATAAAAATCAGGATTTACTTAATTATTTAGAGGATACCTCTAATGTTAAGGGTAAAGCCTCTGTGCTCTATCTTCCTCAAAATACCGGGGAAGTTTTAGAAAGTATACGAAAGTGCTGCCGGAAAAAGATTCCGTTTACTCTATCTTCCGGACGTACCGGTACAACCGCCGGTTCTGTTCCCCTGGAAGGAGCAATTATCTCTTTAGAAAACCTGAATAAAATTATCGATATTGACAGGGAAAAGCAAACTATCCGTTTGGAGGCGGGAGTTTTTTTAGAAAGCTTAGAGAAAGAAGCTAATAAATTTGGTTTAACTCTGAGAGCTTCTCCTACCGAGAATCTAGCTTTTGTGGGTGGAGCAGTGGCTACTTCGGCTTCCGGAGTAAGGGGCTTCGGATATGGTTCAATAAGAAGATATGTAAAAGGCCTGGAAGTTGTCTTAACTACCGGAGAAGTAATCAATATTAAAAGAGGGAAGATTGTTTCAAAGGGGAGATGTTTTGATTTCGAATATAGGGGGAGGAGATTTAAATTTAAACTTCCTGCGTATCATCTGCCTAAGGTTAAGTCACAAGCCGGTTATTTTGTTAGGGATGATATGGATTTAATTGATTTATTCATCGGCAGTGAAGGAACTTTAGGAGTTGTTACTTCTTGTGAGCTTA